>NZ_CBDTNW010000119.1:0-6237 GCF_965361815.1 Rubneribacter sp. | reverse complement strand
GCGCTGCAAGGGGCCTCGGAATGTGACGATATCCCCGTCCCCCTGTCACGCCCCTGTCACGCGCCCCCCTGTCACGGGGAGGCCGTCGAATGCGCGGCTTGCGTCCCCTAAGATTCCGACCAGAACTTCTGAACGAGGTCGGCGCGGTTCGCCGCGCCGACCTTCTTGAAAATGTGGGAGGTGTGGGTTTTCACCGTGCCCACGGTCACCTGCAGAAGCTGGGCGATCTGCTGGTTGCTCATGCCGTCCAGCATATAGCCGAGGATCTCCTCCTCGCGAGAGGACAGCTCGTGGCGTTTGGCGAAGTAGGGAAGCGCCTCCTGCATCTGCCGCTGGTGCGGGTTCGTCAAATCGGCAGGGGAGGGAGGCTGATCGCGCTTCAGCTCAAGGGCGCGCACCGAGCTGCGGACCGCATAGCCGATGATGCAGACGAACAGGGCTATTTCGGCGATGTTCCTGCGGTAGAGGAACTCCGTTAGGAAATTGCCGTGCGAGGCGGGCTCTGGAACCAGCAGCATCACAACCGTGTCCTCTAAGAAGATGAGGATCGCAAGCGCTGTGAAGACCGCCATGATGGGCACCTTGCGCCGGTACCTCGTCCTTTCCACGGCGGAGTCGATGCCCAGGTACTGCAGCCAGAAGTACAGGCTGGCCCCCAATAGGAAGAACTGCCGCAGGCTGTACAGTATCCATTTGCGCATGGAATCGTCTATGTTGGGCATCACGAAGAAGAACAGCGACACGCCGAAGAATCCTGCAATGGGGCCGTGCTTCCATTGCTTCCGACCCTCGTCGGCAAAGTCCAGGATGGCGAGCCAAAGGGGCTGGCACAGGGCCGCTCCCAGCAGTATGTGGAAGAGGGGATCCTCCATCGCCCCCCACTCCTCGGTGGCGGGCAGGTTCTGGGTGCTGTATTCGTTGTAGAGGATGAACGCCTGCTCAATGGTGTAGGCGATGGAGAAGGCGCCCAGGTAGGCCAAGATCCGTTTGCGGGAGACCGTGTAGGCGGCAAGGGAGAAGAACGACGAGGAGGCGCATACCGCTACCAGGCAGATGGCTATGAGGTACATCGCGACGGTCAAGGGTGCCTCCATCTGTTTCGGCTTCAACCCAAGGATAGGCGTCTCGGCGAGGAACCCCGTCGATGCCAGCCAAGCCCTTCAAACTGTAAATTCGCCGATACGATTCGGGCAAGAGCTTTAGGGGTTGATTCGGGTTGATTTTCGCCTCGGGCAAAATCAACCCGAATCCCTCTTCGCGAACCGGCCATTGCCGCCTAAGGTGCGTGCCATCGGGGCGTCCGGCAAAGGGACGCCGATCCTTGCAAAGGAGGAAACATGGCCAACGCATTCAGGTATCCGGGCGAGTTCGAGCCGCAGACGGACGTGTTCGTGGAATGGCTTCCCTATGGCGAGCCCATTAAAGGGTTCGACGCACTCAAGCCCGTCACCGAGGTGGTGCGCAACCTGATCGAGCACGGCGACGTGCAGGTGCACGTCAATTGCTGCCCTCTGGTGGAGGGGCTTGAGCGGTCGTGCAGGGAGACGCTGACCGCCGCCGGCGTTGACGTTGAGAAGATCGATTTCACCCAGTATCCGGAGGATCCCAACTCCTTCTATTTCCGCGACAACGGCCCCAACGTCATGGTGGATGACGAGGGCAACACCTTGGTGGTCAATCCCAGCTGGAGCTTTTACGGCCGCTATGAGAAAAACGAGGGGCTGCGCGACCTGTCCCGGCAGATCGGCGTGCACGCGGCAGTGGGCCTGGGCTGCTACGACATCGTGAGCTCCGATTTGGTCTCCGAAGGCGGCGACCGCGAGTTCAACGGCGCCGGGGTGCTCATGGCCATTGAGGACACCGAGGTGCGCAAGCGCAATCCCCAGTGCACGAAGGAGCAGGTGGAGGAAGAGTTCAAGCGCCTCTGGAACGTGGAGAAGATCATTTGGCTCCCCCAGCCGCTCTACGATGACGACGACTTCCGCATGGCGCCCCTCGACTATCTGGAGGACGGCACCCCCATAGTGGGCGCCAGCTTCGCCGCACATGCCGACGAGATGTGCCGTTTCGTTGCCAAGGACACCATCCTTCTGGCCGAGGTGTCCGAGGAGGAGGCGGCCGAAAACCGCATCTCCGCCGAGAACAAGCGGCGCCTTGACGCCGCCTACGAAGTGGTCTCGCAGGCCACCGATGTGGAGGGCAATCCCTTCAAGATCCTGCGCATTCCGGCGTCGGCCCACATCCAGTACGTGCAGCGTCCCGGCGACGACCTCTACGACTATTACCACGAGCTGGTGGGCGACGCCTTCATGGACGGCACGCCGTGGCCCGAAGACGAACTGCACCTGTTCGGAGCCACCAGCTACTGCAATTTCCTGGTGTGCAACGGCATCGTGCTGGGGCAGCGCTACTGGCAGGAGGGCATGGACGAGGCCATCAGGGAGAAGGACGAGCAAGCCGAGGCCGCGCTCAAGGCGGCGTTCCCGGACCGCAAGGTGGTCATGATCGACTCTTTGGCCCTGAACATGGCGGGCGGCGGCGTCCACTGCTGGACCAAAAACGTCTACGTCCCCCGGTCCAAGTAACGCTCGGCCGGTCGAAGGGCCTGGCTGCGAACCCCGTCCGCATTCATTCGAGAAAGGAACCTTACCATGGGAAACCCCATCCTCGGAAAAGACTTCATCAACCTGCGCGACTTCACTCCCGAGCAGTTCCGCTACCTGCTCGACCTCGCCCATGAGCTCAAGGCGGAGAAGCGCGCCGGCGTGGATCAGCGCCGTTTCGTCAACAAAGACGTCATCGCGCAGTTCGAATGGGGGTCGACGCGCACTCGCTGCGCTTTTGAAACGTCCTGTCACGACCTGGGCTTGGGATTTACCTACCTGTCGAACTCCCACGTGGGCGTCCAGGAGACGGTCAAGGACACCATCCGCGTGTTCAACGAGATGTACGACGCCATCGTGTGGCGCTCTCAGGGGTCCGAGACGTTCATGTACCAGATCGCCGATTACGCTGACATCCCGGTGATCAACGCGCTCACCACCGAGGACCATCCCACCCAGATGCTCGCCGACGCCATGACGCTGGAGGAGTTGTGGGGCGGCCCCGGCTCGTGCAAGGGAAAGAAGCTGGCCTACACGGGGGCCTGCGCCATCTCCCCGCTCTGGTACGGCCGCATGTGCGCGCTTTTGGGCATGGACTGCTACGCCATCGGCCCGGACCTGTACGATCACAAGATGATCCCCGAGTACGTGGAGGAGCTTGAGGGGCTGTTCGCCAAGTGGGCGCCCGAGAACAAGCTCGTCGTCTCCGACGACGTCAACCTGCTTGAGGGCATGGACGTCGTGACCACCGAGGAATGGGAGTACACCACCTCCTCCACCAGCGACGACCACGGCTACGATGCCTGGATGTCCTACGCCAAGGACCTCATTCCCTACCGTCTGACCAGCGAGCTTATGGAAGTGGTGAACAACCCCGACTGCGTGGTGCTCCACATGCTGCCCTCGCTGCACAACGCCGACCATTCGCTGGGGCAGCAGCTGCTGGCCCAGGCTCCCGACGAGGAGTCCAGGAGGATCATCACCGAGGGCATGGAGATATCCGACGAGCTGTTCGAAAAGCACGCGGCCGAGATCTTCCGCGAAGCGGGCAACCGCCAACACACCATCAAGGCCGTGCTGGCCGCGACCATGGGGATATAACGCCCGCTCCCCGCAGGGCGCGGAGGGCGTTCTCCTTGCGTGGGCCGGACGCCCTCCGCTCTGAGAAAGGACTTTTTCATGGACATCGAGAAGAAATCGAATCTGCGCGCATGGCTCACCGTTTTGGGGTGCGGCATGCTCATATCCGGTTCGGTGACGTTCTACACGGTGGTCATCGGCAACTTCTTCGTTCCGGCCTCCGAGGCGCTGGGGTCGGATTACTCCAGCATCTCCCTGTACTCCACCCTCGTGTACATCGGCATCGCCTGCGGCCTGCCGTTCGTGGGCAACTGGTTGCCGAAGATACCGCCTCTCGGCATCGCGGGCTTCGCGGCCTTGCAATCGCTGGTGGTGGCCGCCCTGTCGTTTAGTCAGAGCGTGACTTGGTGGTGGATCGGCGGGTTTTTGATCGGCGTGGGCATGGCGTTCACGAGCATCGTGTTCATCTCCACGGTGCTCACCAACTGGTTCGCCAAGAAGACGGGCTTGGCCATCGGCCTTGCCTGGGCGTTGGCCAGCGTGGTGTCGGCCATCATGAGTCCGGTGACCGTGTCGCTCATGGAGATGATGGATTGGCGCGCAAGCCTGCTCGTGTTCGCCATCGTGGGCGCTGTCCTGGCCGTTCCCGCCGCTTTGCTCCTGGTGTCTTACAGCCCTGAGAAGAAGGGCCTGAAGCCCTACGGCAGCGAGGCGGCTGCGGCGGGCGAGGCGGTGGCGGAATCCGGCGTTCCGGCGAAACGGGCCGTGCGCTCGGCCGCGTTCGCGCTGGTGGCTCTGGCGCTGGCGCTCACGCAGATCGTGTCCGTCATCAACGCTTACTTCCCCATGTACGCGGAAAGCGTGAGCTTCGCTCCCACCGTCGGGGCGTTCATGATCTCCGTTGCGCTCATGTTCGATATCGCCTTGAACCCCATCGTCGGTTGGACCATCGACAAGTTCGGTGCCATCAAGGCTTTCGTGGCCTGGTCGTGCGTGGGCATTCTCTCCATGCTCATCCTTTTGGTGAGCGCCGGCAACGAGATCATGGCCTACCTGGGCGCCGGCTTGGGCGACACGCTCTACGTGCTGCTGGGCGTGGGTATAGCCAGCGTGGCCTCGACGGTGTTCGGCACAAAGGACTACGGCAAGATCTTCGCCTACATCACTATCTTCGGCTTCGCTGCCGGCTCCGTGGGCGGCTTCATCATCGCCTCCCTGTACGAGAGCACCGGCTCGTTTGAGGTGGTGTTCATGTTCTGCATCGTCACCATCGTGGTCATCATGCTCGCGGTCATTGGCGCGGGCATCAGCGGGAAGAAGCTCGCCCGCGAATCTGCGGCGGCGGACGCCTCCGCCGAAGAGGGCGCGACGGACCCGCGCTAACCCTGCGCGCTCCTTTCCCGCAGCGTTTGAGAGCCAGTCTCCTTCGGTGTCCCGCTCTGCTTCGCAGGCGCGGGACACCGGCGTTTGGGGACGTGCGAGCGGCTGGCCGAGAAGCGTTCGCACACCGACAGGCATCACGGGCGGCCTTCTTGCTCTGCGGATTCTTCAAGAGCCTGTGTTTCGATGACCTCGGCAAGAAGGCGGCCGAAGTCCGGAGCTGTTTGGGAGGTGATAATCGGGCGGCCGAGTTTCCTCTCTGCGACCTTGCGGGCGACGCCGGCCACTTCTCCACCCGATTTCGCCACGTCACGGTGCTCGGAGAGGTTTTCTGGGTCGGTCGCGCGTTCCAGTTCCGCAGTTGTGGCTTCAGCCAGCGTGGAGAGCGCAAGCTCCAAATCGCTCATATTGTCGCGCAGGCTCTCTTTGGAAAGGCCCTTGTGGGTTTTGTACTCGCGCGCCGTCATATCCGACCACGCCTGGTAGATGTCGTTTGTGAGGATGGCGTATTCGGGGTTGCTCTTGACGCCGCGCTCCCTCCATTCGTGCGTGAGGGTCTTGCGCACCTTGATAGAGAAGAGCCGTTGGCTGATCCAGTCTTCGGTGTATCCTTTGCGTCGGTAGTATTCTATGGCGCGCTCGATGGCAAGCTCGGGGTCGAACACTTCCTCGATGCGCTCCTTGCCCACTTGGGCGAGCCAGAGCTTGAACGGCTCGGCTTTGGGGGAGGGGACCGACTGGATGAGGCGCAGGATTTGCTCGGTCGTTCCGGCGTCGGTGAGGCGCATCTTGCCGTCAGCGGCCCTCATCTTCAAACCGTTACAATTTGTAACGGTTTGATTCCCCTCTTCGATCAGCCTTTTCTTGAGCACTCGCCAATACGTTTGAGGGTTCTTGCTCTCTGTCAGAACCGCTATCACATCGACGATGGAGAAATACCACTCCTCCTCGTCCTCAACCCAGACCGATCGAATCTCATGTCCTTCGAACAGATGCAGCTTGTCGGTTCCTTCTGTTTTGGGCATGGCTTCGCCCCTCCTTTGCTTTCGGTTGTTGGCCAACGATGCGTTGGGCGCGTGCGCGAAGAGCACGCGGCGGAAAGCAGGAGAAGGCGCCATTCGTCCTTTTGGGCTTCCCAACCCTTCGTTCCTTTTGGGGAGATTATACCAAACAT
>NZ_CBDTNW010000118.1:0-3609 GCF_965361815.1 Rubneribacter sp. | reverse complement strand
GAATATCTCGGCAAGAAGTTGCCTGTTTCGGAAGATGCAGACGGAAGTGGCAGAGAGAATATATGAGGGAGGACGCATGGGTGAGGTGTTGAAAATAGGGGTGCTGCTTTCCGGCAGCGGGACGAACCTGCAGGCAATCCTTGACGCGGTGCGTAATGAGGGGCTGCCGGTGGAGGTGGTCCTTGCGGTGTCGTCGCGGCCGGATGCGTACGGCATCGAGCGCGCGCAAGCAGCGGGCATTCCGACGCTTGTCATGAACCGCGAGCTGTACGCCGATCCGCTGGCCGCCGACGCGCGCATCGTGGACGCTCTGCGCGAGGCGGGCGCGGAGTACGTGGTCATGGCAGGCTACATGCGCAAGGTGACGCCCGTGATGCTGGACGCGTTCCCCGACCGCGTGCTCAACCTGCACCCCGCGTTGCTGCCCTCGTTCAAGGGCGCGCACGCCATTGCCGACGCTTACGATGCAGGCGTGAAGGTGACGGGCGTGACCGTCCATTTCGCCAACGAGGATTACGACAAGGGACCCATCGTGGCGCAGCGCGCCGTGGAGGTGCACGAGGACGATGCCCTTGAGGACTTGGAGGCGCGCATCCACGAGGTGGAGCACGAGCTGTATCCGCACGTGCTGCGCCTTGTGGCCGAAGGCCGCGTGACCGTCGGCGACGACAGGAAGGTGCGTATCGCATGATCAGGGAAACGCTGGAGGGCATTGTCGCCGACCTCGAGGCTGGCCGTGTGCCCGCGCTCGCCCCGGACGACTTTCCCTGCTTCGCGCCCGCGGCGCTCGAGGGCAACGAGCATGTGGGGTCGGCGTACCTCGACGTCATCGCTGCCAGCCTGACCGCAGCCGACATCCCCACGTTCAAGCGCGCCCTGCGCGCGCTGGACGAGGGCGACCTCGCGTGGATCGGCTTCAAGATCGTCTACGATGCGGACGAGGCAGTTCGCAACACCGACAACGAGGTGACGAAGAAGTACGGCGATGCGGGCTCTGCCGACGGGGAGCCGCTCGTGTTTTTCTGCAACGACGCGAAGGAGATCGTGGCCTCGCGCGAGCCGAGCCCGCGCGACGTGTTCCAGATGAAGGACGTCACGCGCGGGCCGAGCATGCACAACGAGCAGTTCGAGGGCTTGACCTGGCTGTCCGTTCCGCTGTTCGAGCCGGTGCGCGTGTGGCTGCTGGGTGCGTCGGACGCGGCGAGCGAGGTGGCGGCGCTTGCCGCGCACGTGGGCTTTGAGGTGACGGTGGTGGACTACGACCCTGCCTACGTGAGCGAGGCGCGCTTCCCGGATGCCGAGCGCATCGTGCTTGAAGGCGGGAGCTTTGACGGGCTGGCCGATTTTGCCTGCGCGCCCGAGGACTACGTGTGCGTGCTCACGCGCGGCCACATGTTCGACCCCGAGGGCTGCGTGTGGGCCACGCGGCACGGCGCGCATTACGTGGGCATGATGGGCTGCGCGGGCAAGAACGACCGCGTGCACGACCTGGTGCTGGCCGCAGGCGCCACCGAGGAGGATTGGGCGCGCGTCAAGCGCCCCATCGGTTTGAAGTTCGGCGCCAAGACGCCCGCCGAATTGGCGATAGCGATTGTCGCCGAGCTGGTGGATGTGCGCTATCGCCAGCGTTACAGCGCAGAAGCGCGCGAACGCCACGAGAAGAGCCTCGGCCGGGAGTAAGGCTGCCTGGCCCGCTGGGCGACGGCGCGCCAGGCTGTGCGGCCATTGCGGGCGGCATTGCGCGGCGGCGGGCGCGACGCCCTTGCCGTTTCTGCCGCCTGCCGAACGGCCGGCGGGGGCGGCCTATGCGACGGCGTGCGGCGCGCTGCGCGGGTTCATAATAAAAGCGTTGTGCGTTGGAGCGGCCAGCGCGGGAACGCGGCGTCGCCTTGCGGGCGCCGTCGCCGAGAGGAAAGGATGTAAGACCATATGAGCAATCCTCAAATCAAGCGAGTGCTCGTGTCCGTGACGGACAAAACGGGCGTGGCGGAGTTCGCCCGCGCGCTCGCGGACGAGTTCGGGGCGGAGATCATCTCCACGGGCGGCACGGCCCGCGCGCTCAAAGAAGCTGGCGTGCCCGTCACGCCCATCGACGACGTGACGCAGTTCCCCGAGATGATGGACGGCCGTGTGAAGACGCTGCACCCGCGTGTGCACGGCGGTCTGCTGGCCAAGCGCGACAACCCCGACCACATGGCCCAGGCGGCCGAGCACGGCATCCAGATGATCGACATGGTGGTGGTGAACCTCTACGCCTTCGAAAAAACCGTTGATTCCGGCGCGGATTTCGGCACCTGCATAGAGAACATCGACATCGGCGGTCCGTCCATGCTGCGCTCCGCCGCGAAGAACTTCGAGAGCGTGGCCGTGGTCACGCGTCCCGAAACCTACGACGACATCCTGGCCGAGATGCGCGCCAACGGCGGGGCCACCACGCGCAAGACGCGCGCGCGGCTGGCGCTTGACGTGTTCCGCACCACGGCGGCCTACGACGGGGCCATCGCCGCGTGGATGGGCGCGCAGCTTGACGAGGGCGACGGAGCGGCCGACGCAACGTTTCCGGAGAGCCGTGCGCTGCGCCTCACGAAGGTGCAGGACCTGCGCTATGGCGAGAACCCGCACCAAACGGCCGCGTTCTACCGCCGCGACGATTACGGACACGCCGCGCACAGCCTGGCGCACGCGCATCAGCATCAGGGCAAGGAGCTTTCGTACAACAACTACCTCGACCTCGATGCCGCCTGGACGGCCGTGCGCGAGTTCGACGGCCCGGCCTGCGTCATCGTCAAGCACCTCACGCCCTGCGGCGTGTGCCAAGACGACGACCTCGTGGCCGCCTACCAGCGCGCGCATGCATGCGACCCGGTGAGCGCCTACGGCGGCGTCATGGCGTTCAACCGTCCGGTCACAAGCGATGTGGTGGTGGCCATCTTCGACAACAAGCAGTTCGTGGAGGCCATCATCGCTCCCGAGTTCGCGGGGGACGCGCTGGACATGTACAAGGCGAAGAAGAACGCGCGCCTGCTATCCACCGGCGGCGTGAACCCGGCCGGCGGGGAGGTGGAGTACCGCGCCGTGGAGGGCGGCCTTTTGGTGCAGGACTCCGACGCCGTGGCCGAGGATCCCGCGACGTTCACCGTGCCCACGAAGCGCCAGCCAAGCCCTGAGGAGCTGGAAGAGCTGCTGTTCGCGTGGAAGGTGTGCAAGTCCATCAAGTCCAACGCCATCGCCATCACGAAAAACCGCGCCACCATCGGCGTGGGCGGCGGCCAGCCCAACCGCGTGAACTCCGCGCGCATCGCCGTGGAGCAGGCGGGCGAGGAGGCGAAGGGCGCCGTGGCGGCATCTGACGCGTTCTTCCCGTTCCGCGACGGCCTTGACGCGCTGGCTGCGGCCGGCGTGACGGCCGTCATCGAGCCGGGCGGCTCCATCCGCGACGAGGAAGTGATCGCCGCCGCCGACGAGCAGGGCATCGCGCTCGTGTTCACGGGGCATCGTCACTTCCGGCACTAGGGTCCGCGTGGGCGGGGCCTCTTGCGCTCCGTCCGCCTTCTTGCCATGCGAAACGAGCGCCGAGCGGCGCCCGTTTCGCATCCGGCATCCTTTCGC
>NZ_CBDTNW010000117.1:0-8855 GCF_965361815.1 Rubneribacter sp. | reverse complement strand
ATGTCGGTGTCCTGCAGGGTTCGTGCTGTCCTTTGTGACGTGGTCGTGTGGGCGGGCCTCCCGCGGGCGGCGAAGCGGATGCCGTTTCACTGGGCAAAGCAGGACGGCATCCACCGTAACCGTGCCATGATACCAGATAGCCGACGGCCGTGCAGCACCCCAAGGCAGCCGGCGCGCGGCGCGCGGTTGAATGCCGGTGCGCGTGCAGGCTGCGTCGCCCCGGCCGGCTCGTTTCGCAGCAGCCCGAACCCGGGAATGCAGTTTGTCCGGATTCGAGGGCCGTCGGCCACTCCCCTCCTTGACCTTGCAGGGGCGCTTGTGGAAAATGCAATGGTTTGCTCGAAGGACGATCCGCCTGCACGGAGGCGGCGAGCTGGACAAGGCGCAGGCCGAACACGCCCGCCCTTGCCCGGCTTTTTTATTGGAAAGAAAGGACGGAACCGCATGGGACTCACGCGAGGGCAGCTGACGATGGTGGCGGTCCTTTTGGTGGGGGCGCTTCTGGCGGTGCTCAACCAGACGCTGCTCACCCCGGCCCTGCCCACCATCATGGACCACCTCTCCATTGAAGCCACCACCGCGCAGTGGCTGACGAGCGGCTACTCGCTGGTGGAGGCCGTCGTCATCCCTCTGAACGCCTACCTGCTGGGACGGTTCTCGTCGCGGCGGCTCTACGTGGGCGGCATCGCGCTGTTCGCGCTCGGATCGGCCCTGTGCGCTATGTCGCCCAGCTTCGCCTTCCTGCTTATGGGCCGCATCCTGCAGGCGTGCGCCACCGGCGTGGTCATGCCGCTCGTGTTCACGCTCATCCTGCTCATCTTCCCGCGGGAGAGGCGCGGCGGGGCCATGGGGGTCATCGGGCTCATCATCAGCTTCGCGCCCGCCGTGGGGCCCTCGCTCTCGGGCGTGCTGGTGGACAACATCGGCTGGCGCGCGTTGTTCATGCTGGTCACCGTCTTGGCGGTGGGGGTGGTGATCGCAAGTGCGCTGTCCCTCAAAAACTTCGAAGGGTTCGACCGCACCTCCTTCGACGCACCGTCCGCCGCGCTTCTGCTCGTGGGAATGGTGAGCCTGCTCTACGGCCTGTCCACCTCCACCTCAAGCGACGCCCCCTGGATCCCCGCCCTGCTCATGCTGGCCGGGCTGGGCGTGCTCGCGCTGTTCGTCCGACGGCAGACGCGCCTTGAGCACCCCATGCTGCAGGTGCGCGTGCTCAAGCACCGCGAGTTCGCCACCCTGGCCGCCATCGTCACCCTGCTCTACGGCGTGCTCATCGGCGGCAGCGTGGTGTTCCCGCTTTACGTGCAAAACGCCCTGGGCGCCAGCGCCACCTTATCGGGGCTGGCCATGCTCCCCGGCGCGCTGGTGGGCGCGGTGTGCGGCCTGGCGGCCGGCCGGCTGTTCGACCGCCGCGGAGTGCGCGGCATCGCGCTCGTCGGCGCCTTCGCGCTGGTGATCGGCACCGCCGGCTATGCGCTGCTGGGGGAATCGTCCCCGCTCGCGGCCGCGTGCGTCGCCTACACCGTGGTGTGCGTGGGCCTGCAGGCGCTCATCACGCCGCTGAACACCTGGGGCATCAACTCGCTTCCCAACTCGTCGCTGCCCCATGGAAACGCCATCGTCGCCACCATGGAGCAGGTGGGCGGGTCGCTTGGCACCGCCTTCGTCGTCAGCCTGACGGCGCTGGCCGGGCTGCTCACCGCCGCGCCTGCGGGAAGCGCCCAGCACTCCTTCGCCGGCTGTCATCTGGCGTTCCTGGGGATCCTGGCGCTCGCCGCCATCATCTGCGCGCTCATCGCGGCGCTCGTGCGGGACAGAAAGCCGGCGCGCGACGAATCCCGCGCGGCCGGGCAGGTCCCGGGCGTCGAGCGCCCTTGGCTCGTGTCCGACCTCATGAACCCCAAGCCCGCCACGCTCGGCACGCGCGACCGTGTCCGAGACGCCGTCGCCATCATGCAGCGGACCGAGACGAGCGGGCTGCCCATCGTGGGCGACGACGGATCGCTCGCGGGCTTCCTTTCAGACGGCGACATCCTGAAATGCCTCGCGCGGCATGATTCCTCGCGCGCCGACGGAGCGGTCTATGTGGTGCAGCTGGAGTCCGCCAGCCTGCGCGAGCGCATCGACACGGTGGCGGACATGGGCGTCATGCGCCTGGCCACGAAGTCGGTCGTCTCCGTGGAGGCCGGCGACCGCGCCGAGGACGCGTTCCGCACGCTCGCGGAAAAGCGCATCAAGAAGGTGCCTGTGGTGTCGGACGGCAAGCTTGTGGGGACGCTGAGCAGAAGAAACGTCATGAAAGCGCTGTCGCTGATGGAAAGCTGACAAACCCGCACGACGAAGAAGCGCGAAGCCCGCCTGCCTCGAAGGTGCGAACGCTCCGAAGCAGGCGGGGCCGGGGGATCGGGGTCGAAAGCGGCGTTTTCGCTGCGGCGCCCTCCTCCCGGCCCCGCGTCGGCGGCTAGACCGCCAGGTACTCCGCGGCCTCCTCCGCGCACACCGCCCCGTCGGCCACGGCGGTCACCACCTGGCGCAAGAACTTCGTGCGCACATCACCCGCCGCGAAGACGCCGGGCACGTCGGTGGCCCCGGATTCGCCTGCGGCTATGTAGCCGGTCTCGTCCAACTGCAGCGCCCCGGCCAAAAACTCGGTGTTGGGTTCGGTGCCCACGGCCACGAACAGGCCCGACACCTCCACGTCGCGGACCTCGCCGTCTTTGAGCATCTCCAAGCGCACGCCGGCGAGCTTCCCCTCGTCGGCGATCAGCTTGCGGGGAACCGCGTTCCACACGAATTCGATGTTCGGCAGGTCCTCGAGGCGCTTATGGTAGATGGCCGTGGCGCGCAGCTTGTCGCGGCGGTGCACCAGGTACACCTTCTTGCAGATGCGCGAAAGGTAGATGGCATCGCCCACAGCCGTGTTGCCGCCGCCCACCACCATGACCTCCTTGTCGCGGAAGAAGTTGCCGTCGCACGTGGCGCAGTACGACACACCGCGCCCCTGCAGCTCCTCCTCCAGCTCAAGCCCCAGCTTGCGCGGTCGCGCACCCGTGGCGATGATGACGCTTTTCGCCCGGTACTCGCCGAACGCCGTGGTCAGAAGCTTGGGGTTTTGAGTGAAGTCCACCGATGTCACCTCTTCGCCCACGTTGCGCGCACCGAAGCGGTCGGCCTGCTGCTTCATGGAGAACGCCAGCTCGAAGCCGCCCGTCCCCTCGGGGAACCCGGGGTAGTTCTCCATATGCTCGGTCTGGGCCAGCTGGCCGCCCGGCGCTATCCGCTCGAACACCACGGCGTCCAATCCGGCGCGGGCGGCGTACAGTCCGGCGGTCAGCCCGGCAGGGCCGGCCCCTATCACGGCGACGTCGATGGCGTCGGCCTGCGGCTCCCTGCGTTCCGCGGACGTTTCGTTCGCAGCGCGTTTCTCAGTCATGGGACCCTCCCTGGATCGTCTCTCCTAAACATCGCATGCCGCACCCCTCGGACGCGGCATGCGAAAGGAGGGGTCCGCCGACCCCTCCCCTTCCAACGCTTTCCGGCAACCGGACGTCAGCCCAGCATCGCCAGGATGCCCTGCTTGGGCTGCACGCCAACGGCCTGCTGCTTGGCCTGCCCGTCCTCGAACACGATGAGGGTGGGCACGCTCATCACGCCGTAGCGCTGGGCGATGTCGGGGCTTTGGTCGATGTCCAGCTTGTAGACGGCCGCCTTGCCCGCAACCTCCTGCGCCACCTCGTCCAGCGTCGGGGCGAGCATCTTGCACGGCCCGCACCACGTGGCGAAGAAGTCCACGAGGACGGGGCCTTTCGCGTCGAGCACCTTGGACTGGAAATCTGCGGACGATATGACTTCGCTCATGATTGAAAGCCTCCTTGGTTGCTGGTCTTCCCGGCGCGGCCGCCTGCGCGGCGCGCCGTCTCGTGCGGCCCCCCGAGGGGCCCTTTTCGGTTTCACTGCATTGTACTCGCCCTGCCGCCTTTTTGCATCAAATGTTACCGATCGGGGATGATTTTTAGGGAAAGCCGACACATCCGGCCGCGAACGGCGCCCGGTCGCGTCGGCATCAAGGCGCTATAATGGTTCGCGACAACGGAAAGGATCACGCATGAGCCAAGAACCCCTCGCGCGCCGCGCGGACGGCGGCCCGCACGGCGCCGCGCCCGACGGCGAAAACCCGGCGGCGCCCGGGACCCCTCTCCACGAACCCGCCTGGCGCGGGCACGCCGTCACGGCCGCCAACCTGGTTCTGGAGGGCGGGGCCATGCGCGGGCAGTTCACGGCCGGCGTGCTCGACTTCTTTTCCGACCGGGGACTGTTCTGCGAACGCGTCGTCGGCGTGAGCGCGGGGGCGCTCTGCGGCTACAACTACGTGGCCGGCGAGGACGGGCGCAGCTGCTACCTCAACACGAAGTACTGCGCGGACTGGCGCTACCTGTCGCTCAAAAGCTTCGTGCGCACCGGCAACGCCTGCGGACGCGAGTTCGCCTTCGACGAGATACCGAACCGCCTGGAGCCGTTCAACTACGCCGCGTTCGACGCCTCCCCCATGCGCCTGGTCACCGTGGCCAGCAACCTCGAGACCGGCGAGGCCGACTACCACGAGTTTTCCGACGCGCGCGCCGACCTGCCCTACCTCATCGCGTCGTCGTCCATGCCGCTTGTCAGCCAGATCGTGGAGGCGGACGGCAAGAGCCTTCTGGACGGCGGAACCTGCGACAGCGTGCCCATCCTCTACTCCCTGCTCACCGGCGCCGAAAAGCACATCG
Source organism: Rubneribacter sp. (assembly GCF_965361815.1). Classification (NCBI taxonomy): domain Bacteria; kingdom Bacillati; phylum Actinomycetota; class Coriobacteriia; order Eggerthellales; family Eggerthellaceae; genus Rubneribacter; species Rubneribacter sp. Next base: position 4,089 of record NZ_CBDTNW010000117.1, on the reverse strand, counting down.
TGGTGCTCACCCAGGCATCCGATTACAAGAAAGGGCCCGACAAGCTGATGGCGCTGATGCGCCAGCGCTACGCCGCCTACCCGCACTACCTGGAGCGCCTCCAACACCGCCACTACGAGTACAACCGCGTCTACCGCATGCTCCCGCGCCTGCACGATGCGGGCAGGGCCTTCGTCATCCGCCCGCCCAAGCCCGTGACCGTGGCCAGCATGGAGAAGGACCCGGAGAAGCTCTTCGCCCTGTACGAGCAGGGATACGCCGAAGCCGCCCGCGCCTGGCCGGCCCTTAGCGCCTACCTTGAACGCTGAGCCGGCCCAAAGCGGAAAGGGCCGCCCGCGACCCTGCGGAAAGCCCCCTTACGCCTGTTCGAGCGTGACGGCGGTGCCGGAGGCGGTGACCATGAGCATGTTGCCCTGGCCGAGCACCTCGTAATCAAGGTCGACGCCGATGACGGCATGCGCGCCCATCGACGCCGCACGCTGCTCAAGCTCCTGCAGCGCCTCGGTGCGCGCCTGCAAAAGCTCCTGCTCGTAGCCCTCGCTGCGGCCTCCGACGAAGTTGCGGATACCCGCGCCGAGGTCGCGCAGGAAGTTGATGCCGGTGATCACCTCGCCGAACACGATGCCGTAGTAGCCGGACACGCGGTAGCCGTCGACGGAGTTCGTGGTGGTGACGATCATGGGGGGTTGCTCCTTTCTCCTGAAGATGCGCGGCGGTTGCAGGATACCATGCCCGAAGGGCGCGCAGGACGCGTGGCGCAAGAGCGTGCGGAAAGTGTGGGCCATACGGCGCGCCTGATGGCAAAGGTGTAGAATATCACCGCCCATCAGCAAGGACGCGAAAACCGCATCGAAAGGACCCCATGACCGCCGACCTCGTCTCGCTCGCCGTCATCGCGCTTGTCGCGGCGGCCAGCCCCATCGTGGCGAAACTCGTTCCCAACAAGCTCATCCCCGAGACGGTGTTCCTGCTCATCGCCGGATCCCTGCTCGGCCCCTACCTGGCAGAAGCCGTCCAGCTGACCGACTCGGTGCTGCTCCTCTCCGACCTGGGGCTGGCCTTTTTGTTCCTGCTGGCCGGCTACGAGATAAACCCGAAGAGCCTCACCGGCTCGCAAGGCAAGCGGGGGCTGGCCACGTGGGTGGTCTCGTTCGTCGCCGCGTTCGCCGTCATGCGGGTGGCCCCGGGTATCGGCGAGACGCACGTGGACGCCGTCATCATGGCGCTCGTGCTCACCACCACGGCGCTGGGCACCCTCATGCCCATCCTGAAGGAGCGCGGCCTCATGGAGACGCGCGTGGGGGAATCCACCTTGGCCTACGGGACCTGGGGCGAGCTGTGCCCCGTGCTCGCCATGGCCCTTCTGCTCTCCTCGCGGGCGGAATGGAAGACCGTCCTCATCCTGCTGGCGTTCATCGCATTGTGCGCAGTGGTGGCGGTAGTGCCCGCCAAGGCGAAGAAGGCGGGGCACAGGCTCTACCGCTTCCTGTCCGCCAACGCCGACACCACCTCCCAAACCATGATGCGCACGACCGTGCTTCTGCTCGTGGGCCTGGTCACGCTCTCGGCCGTGTTCGATCTGGACATCGTGCTGGGCGCCTTCGCCGCCGGCTTCGTGCTGCGCTACGTCATCCCCGAGGGCGACCGCAACCTGGAGGCGAAGCTCGACGGAGCGGCCTACGGATTCCTCATCCCCGTGTTCTTCGTCGTGTCGGGCGCGAAGATAGACCTGTCGGCCGTGTTCGCCCAGCCGCTTCTGCTGGTCGGGTTCATCCTCATGCTGCTGATCGCGCGCGCGGTGCCCATCTACGCGGCCCTGTCCACCGGCAAGGGAACGCGCGACATGTCCTCGCACAACCGCCTGACGGTGGCGCTGTACTGCACCACGGCGCTGCCCCTCATAGTGGCGGTGACCTCGGTGGCCGTCAGCTCCGGGGCCATGGAGCAGGCCACGGCCAGCGTGATGGTGGCCGCCGGGGCCATCACCGTGTTCCTCATGCCGCTGCTCGCCTCCGTCACCTACCGCGTCGCCGACGCGCGGCCCATCCAGGCCGTGCGCGAGATCAGCCACAACCCGCGCGACATCGGCGACATCCTGCGCGAGCACTGGGAGCTGGAGCGGATGCTGGCCCGCCAGGAGGCGCTCGAGCGCCTGGCGGAAAGGCGCAGGGGGCGCAAAGGCGCGGAAGCCGAAAGCGAGGACGAGGCATGGCAGGACCGCGCCGCGCTGCTGCAGCGCCGCAGCGCCCGCAAGCGCGCCATCGACGAAGCGCTTGACCTGGCCGCCCAGGAGATGTCCCGCCACGACCTGGCCGCCGACGCCGACCCCGACGGCGACGGCCCGCTTTTCGCGTCTGCGCAGGAACGACGGCTCCGCATCGCGCAGCGCGTCGTGCGCGAGCATCGCCGTCGCCTGGACGAGATGGGACGGGCCTTCAAGCGCCCGGACGCCGACGCGGAGGACAGCGGGGACGACGAGTAAGGCGCCGCCTCCGACGATTTCAATCCGGCGCGGTTGCGCCTGGCCGCCTCCGACCGCAGCCTGCCCGGCATCCACCGCTTGCGGCCGGAATGGACGGCGTGACGCCCGCCCACGCCCGTCCTACGCGTCCCTCCCCTCTATCAGACGCAGCAAGTCGCTCTTCTTGTGGATGTCCAGCTTCTTGTAAAGGTTGCGGGAATGGACCCGCACGGTGTTCAGTGAGATATGCAGCACCTCGCCGCACGCGCTGAGCGTGTAGCCCTTCGCCACCAGCAACGCCACCTCGGCCTCGCGTTCGGACAGTCCGTAGGTCCGGGCAAGCGCGTCAACCGACTGCCGCAGCGCTTCCTCGGCCGACAGCCGGCGCTCGACGGGCGCCTGGTCCGCGCTGCCCTTCGACACCACCGCGAGCACCCCGACCAGCACCGCCAAGGCCAAAACCACGGTCGCAACCACGATGGTCGCGCCCTGGTTGGCGGAATCAACCTGCAAGCCGTTGATCTCGATGAAGTTCGCAACCAGGTAAGGCGCCTGCGAAAAGGCCAGCTGGCCCAGGCAGAAAACAGGGACGGCGGGCAGGCCCCGTTGGTAGATGACGCTTGCCAAAAACACCCAGGAGAAAAGCATGATCATCCTCTGAGTTGCCTTGAGCAGCGAAAAGGCGAAATCGGGCACCATGAGGAAAAGCGAGGAGCACGCGAACAGGCCGCCGAACACGATAAGCATGAGGAAGGGCCACAGCCGATCCGGATCCCGCCGCTTCAAAACGTAGAGCCAAACAACATACGCAAGAAACACGATCAGGCACATGACGGTGATGGAGAGCGAGTAGAGCCGGTCCCCGTCGGCGAGGAAGGGAGGTTCGAACAGGGCCAGGACCGTCTTCGACGTGGCGCATATCGCCAGAAGGCACGCGCTTTCCACCACGGTGCCCGAGCGAAGCCCGAGCTGCGGAGGGCGGCCATCGTCGGCGGACAACGGCTGCCTGCGCAGCACGAGCAGCAGGCAGACCATCCCGACGACAGGGTAAAAGCACAGCGACGCGATGGCCGCCGTATCGGGAAGGGCGCCTTGGACCAGCGCGATCATCTCGGTGAGCAGCTGCCCCCCTGCTATGCAGAGCGCCGAGCGAGCCGGCGCCATGGAACCGAGGACCCACCCCAGCATCAGGAAGAACGACGCGCTGCCGACGCCGCGGACGGCGAAGGGCACGCCTTCGAGCGGCGTGCCGGCAAGCGGGGAGAAAACGACGAGAAAGGAGCCCGCCGCCTGCAGCAGCGCGCCGCAGACGAGCACGACGGAGAGCTGCCGCAGGGTGCATGAGCACAAACGCTCGAGGATGGTGAGCAGCATCATCGCGCACACCTGCGCGATGATCTCGGCGACGTCGCCCGAGACGTCGACCAAGGCCGTGTCGCCCGCGAACGCGGGGCGGAACGTGAGCCTGAAGACCGCAATGGAGAGGCAGGTTAGCAAAAACGTGCCGGAGGCGAGGAAGCGGAGGCTCAGAGCAGGGCGATCATCGGGCATTCGGAACCTTTCCACAAGAGTACGACCTCGCGATTATAGCACCGCGCACCTGCCGAAACGGCCGCATGCGGCGCGCG
>NZ_CBDTNW010000116.1:0-28734 GCF_965361815.1 Rubneribacter sp. | reverse complement strand
ATGGACGTGAAGAGCAGGGTTCCCGGAAAGATGCTCGAGATCAACGTCAAGGTGGGCGACGAGGTGCATGAGAAGGACGTCCTCGGTGTCATGGAGGCCATGAAGATGCGTCAGAGCATCGCCTGCCCGGCCAACGGCTCGGTCAAGGAGGTCCGCTTCGCCGTCGGCGACCGCGTGAACGCGGGCGACGTGATGTTCGTCATCGAGTAGCGGATGGGGGCGCGGCGCCCTGATGACAAGGCGCCGCGCCCGTCGATTGAAAAGAGGCACGACATGGTTGTTTACGGATTGGCCTTGCTTGCCGGTTGCATGTTCCTTGGCTTGTTCTGCGGCGACGTGCTCGGCGTGATAACGGGTGTGAACTCGAACGTCGGCGGCGTGGGCTTCGCCATGCTGGCGCTCATCCTGATTTCGGGCAAGCTCATGAAGGAGGGCAAGCTCTCCGAGAAGGCTCAAGAGGGCATCTCGTTCTGGAGCGCGATGTACATTCCCATCGTGGTGGCGATGACGGCATGCCAGGACGTGGCGTCGGCCATCACCGGCGGCGGGGTGCTCGCCATCATCGCGGGGATCGTGGCGGTGGTTATTCCGCTGCTTTTGGTTCCCGTGCTGCAGAAACTGGGCAAGCCTTCGGATCCCTTGCCTCCCATCGAGCAAGATTAGGGGTGACGCGTTATGGATATCATGGGGATCATTAGCGGGATCATGTCAAGCTACGGCTTGGTCATGTCGTTTGCGGTGGTCGGCGTTGTTATGTGGATCTCGTACGGGATCTCCAAGCTGACGAAGGGCCGCATCCACGGTTCGGCCATCGCCATTGTGCTGGGACTGGTGCTCGCCTTCATTGGCGGCATCACCACCGGCGGCAGCAAGGGTTTGAGCGACGTTTCGCTGTTCAGCGGTCTGGGCGTCATGGGCGGTTCGATGCTGCGCGACTTCGCCATCATCTCCACGGCGTTCGGCGCGCGGCTTGAGGAGATCAAGAAGTCGGGACTTCCTGGAATCCTCTCGCTGTTCATCGGCGTGGTGCTGGCGTTCATCATAGGCGTCGTGTTCGCCTTCATCTTCGGATACACGGATGTGGCCAGCATGACCACCATCGGAGCCGGTGCCGTCACGTTCATCGTGGGGCCGGTCACCGGCGCTGCGGTGGGGGCTTCCTCCGACGTGGTGGCCATCAGCATCGCCATCGGCGTGATCAAGTCCATCGTCGTCATGATTGCCACACCGGTGCTGGCGAAGCCGCTGCGGCTCAATAACCCCAAGGCTGCGATGATCTACGGCGGCCTCATGGGCACCACGAGCGGCACGGCGGCGGGCCTTGCGGCCACCGATGCGCGCCTTGTGCCGTACGGGGCCATGACGGCCACGTTCTACACGGGCCTTGGGTGCCTTCTGTGCCCGTCGGTCCTGTACCTGGCGATGACGATGCTGTTCTAGCAAAATGCTGCGGAAGGGGAGGGCGTGGACGCGGTTTGCTGGCGTTTGACGGAGCCGGTTATGCACGGGCTGCTGCTTGAGGTGGCGACGCCGGGCAAGCCGGGCCTTGTGTGCTCCGACGGCAACGGAAGCCATGACGACATGAGCATCCTGACGTTCATGAGCGGCTCCGTCGCCCTCCTCCCGCATTTTTACCGCATCGTCGATATGGGCTTACGCTTCGACGGCGAGCCTCCCGAGCTTCTGCGGGAGGTTCGCCGTCTTGGCGTGGTCGCGGAAGACGAGCTTCTCAAGGCCACGCACGGGGTGAACACGCAGCGCGGCGCACTGTTCATTCTCGGCCTGCTGTCCGCAGCTGCCGCCAACGTCCATCGTCGGCGGGGCGAGGTGCTCCTTCCCGAGGTGTTCGCGTGCGTGCGGGGGGCGGCCTGCGGGATTGTCGAGCGAGAGCTGGGCGGTGTGAAGGAGCCCGTCACGGCGGGTGAGAAGCTGTACCGGGCTTTTGGCGCCACGGGCGTTCGCGGGGAGGCGGAGGCGGGGTTTCCGCACGTTGAGCGCGAGGGTTTGCCCGCGCTGCGCGAGGCGTTCGCGGCGGGGTTGACGCTTTCCGAGTCGTTGCGGCATGCGCTTCTCCATATCATGCGGGAAGCGGAGGACACCACGGTGCTCTGGCGCGGCGGACCCGAAGGCCTTTCGGGGCTGCGCGCCCTGGCTGACGAAGCGTGCCGTTTGGGCGGGCTTCTCACCGATGCGGGCCGCGAGGCGTACGGAAGGATCGACGGTTATTGCCGCGAGCGCAGGTTGAGCCCGGGCGGCAGCGCCGATCTGCTGTCGGCCACGGTGGCCTGCTACCTATGGGAGAACGGTGCGTTTCCCGTTGAGGTGCGCTAGGCGCGCGGGCGGGGCGGGCTGCGTCCGCGGCCGTTCGAGGAAAGGGCAAAAGGGTGCTCGAAGCGAAAGACATCGAGGAGCGCCTTGGGGCGGAAAGCCCCTGGCGCGTTTATTCCTATGAGACGGTGACGACCACGATGGCGGAGGCCCAGCGCCTGGCCGAGCAGGGCGAGGACGAGTTCGCGTTGGTGGTGGCCGACTGCCAAACGGCGGGGTCGGGGCGCTTCGACCGTCGATGGTACTCGCCGCCGGGCGAGGGCGTGTGGATGACGGCGCTGTTTCGGCCCGACCTGTCGCCCGAGCGCGTTCCCCTTTTGACGCTGGCCTCGGCGGTCTCCGTTGCGGAGGCGCTTGGCGATTTGGGCTTTTCCGTGGGCATCAAGTGGCCCAACGACGTGCTGGCGGCGAGCGGCCCGTTCCGGCGGCGCAAGCTTTGCGGCATTCGGGCGGAGATGGCCGTCGAGGGCGATCACGTGGCTTGGGCGAGCTCGGGCATCGGGATCAACGTGGGTGCGGCCTCGTTTCCCGAGGAGCTTTCCGGCATCGCGGCCAGCTTGCAGGAGCTTGCCGGCGCCCCCGTGTCGCGCATGGCGTGCGCCTGCGCGGTGCTCGAGAGGCTGGAGGCGAATTACCGCTGCCTTCTGGAGGACGGGTTCTCCCCGATCAGACGTTCATGGATCGATCACGCCATCGGCTTGGGCGAGCCGGTGCGCGTAAGCGACGTCGACGGCGAGGTGAGCGGCACCGCCTTGGGCATCGACGAGGAGGGGCAGCTTCTGGTCGAGGTCCCCGGCGAGGGCGTTCGCGCGATCCTCTCCGGCGATTTGGTGTTCGAGGTGTAGCGGGCGCCTTTCGGCAGCTAGCGTGCCAGGCGGGCGAGTTTGCGGTACAAGGTGCTGCGCGATATGCCCATCTCCTGGGCTACAAGCGACTTGTTCCCCCGATGCTCGATCATGAGCTGGCGAATGAGATCGGCCTCGTAGTCTTTGTAGCTGAATCCGGAGGCAACCGGTGCGGACGCGGGGCGCGCATCGTCGCCTTGCGCGACGTCCGCCTGCGGCGCTTGGGGCTTTCCGTTCGCGCGCAGTTCGGCGACGACGTCGGCGGGCATCGAATCAATGGCGAGCGTTGACGTCTCGCTCGCATTGACGCAGCGTTCGAGGATGTTGCGCAGCTCGCGCAGATTGCCGGGCCATGAGTAGCGGCAGAACAGATCGACGACCGCCGGATCAACGGAGCGCACGTCTTTGCCGAGCCGTCTTGACAGGTTGGCCAGGAAGTGCAGGACAAGAGGCTCCATGTCGTTGACGCGATCGCGCAAAGACGGCAGCTCAAGACGCAGAACATTCAGGCGGAAGTACAGGTCGAGCCTGAACATGCCGCGCTCGACGCAGCTGCGCAGATCCTTGTTCGTTGCGGCGATGATGCGCACATCCAGCTTGAGCAGCTTCTTGCTGCCGATGCGCGACACCACGCCATCCTCCAGAAAACGCAGAAGGAAGCTTTGCATGTCAAGCGGCATCTCGGCTATCTCGTCGAGGAAGACGGTGCCGCCGTTGGCCTGCTCGAACTTGCCGGGCGCGCCGCCTTTGCGCGCTCCTGTGAACGCGCCCTCCTCGTAGCCGAACAGCTCGCTGCCGATGAGCTCTTTGGGGATGGCGCCGCAGTTGATGGGGATGAACGGCGCGTTTTTGCGCGAGCTGGCATTGTGGATGGCCTGCGCGAACATCTCCTTGCCGGTGCCGCTTTCGCCGGTGATCAGCACGTTGCTCGGGCTGGCAGCCGCGCAGGCGGCCGTCTCCTTGGCCCGGAGAAACGCAGGCGCCTCGCCTTTGATGTCGTCGAACGTGAACAGCGCCGACCTCGATGCGCTGTTGCGCGCCGGTTGAGGCGACGATATGGTTATCTTAAGCCCGGCAACGGAGCCGTCGTCTTCGCGGATGCGCTGGCAGTTCACGGGGTAGAAATGACTTTCTCCGCGTTTGTTCTCGATGAACCTTTCGCGAGGGACGTGCGCTCTTCCCTTAAGGCATGCGAGGTACTCTTTGAGTTCGGGCATGAACGTTTCAAGGGGCTCGCCGTTCGAGGACGACGGCGCACGTCCGAACTCTTGCTCGAACAGGCGGTCGACGAACACCACCTCGCCGCGTTTGTTCACAAGGAGGAATGATTCGGGGCTTGTGTTCGCCGATTTCTCCAAAAGGCCGATTCGCTGTTCGATGGCGGGATAGAGCAGACGGTTCTTGAACGCGAAATCCTCCACGCTGAGCGCATAGCAGATGGACTCATGCACTTGATGGGTGAGGTGCTCCAGCGGCAAAAGCACGAGGTTCACTGTGGCGAACTTAGAATCTCTCTGTGCTCCGAATCGTGCGTAGCAGGCGTAGTCGCAGAACAAATCAAGGTAGTTCTCTTCTCCGATGCGGATGAAGGTGACGAACGGGGTTTGCCGTGCCAGGTTCGCCACGAACGCGCCCACGTTTTGCTCCGACAGCACCGACCCCATCCTCACGCCCTGCTGCTTGAGCTTGTCGAGAAGCTCTCGGTCGCCGCTTTTGTAGAACACCGAAAGCGTTTCATCCAAATAGAGCAAGGCGGCGCCTTGGCTTTTGAAGAAGTTGCTCTTCGCGTTATAGTACTCCTTCATGTACGCGAGGTGGGTGAAGTGCTGTCGATCAAGGTTGTCGAACACTCTGAGATTGCGCTTCGAGTCGTCGAGGCGCATGCAGTGCCGCTTTGCGCCGCTTGCCTGGGAGCGAAGCCACTCCTCGGCCAAGTGGGCGAATGGCTCGGTTTTCGTGAGCCGTCCCCCTGAAAGCACGCGTTCCTTAAGCGCGCGGATCGCTTGCCCGTCGTATTGATCGATGCCCATGCGCCGCCTTCTTCCACGTTCTTGAAAAGTATGGACGGCATTTTAAGACAAAACGATACAAATTGAAACATAAGGTTCTTCGCGTGGGACACAACGGGACAGATGATCGCCCGGTCTTCCGTTTTTCAGAAGATGCGCCTCCGTCCAGCTGGGACTTTCTTCAGGTTCATTGGCCAGCGTTTTGCAAGGAATGGGGATGAAGGGTTCGGCAAGCGTGGGAAAGGCGGTGCTCGCTCGTGTCGCAGGCGGCTGTCGCGCTCATCATATTGGCGGTTGTCATGGTCCTGTTCGTCACGGAGGCTTTGCCGCTTCCGGCCACGGCGCTGTTGGGGGCCTTGGCCATGGCGGTGTTCGGCATCATCGGGTTCGACCAGGCGTTCGCCGGGTTCGGAAACGACACACTCATGATGGTGGCGGGCATGCTCGTCATTGGGCAGGCCGTGTGCGAAACGGGGGTCGTCGATCGCATGGGGGGTGTGCTGGAAAGGCTCGCGTCATTGGGCGAGCGATCGTCTATCGCCTTGGTTTCCCTGGTCGCGGGCGTGCTTTCCGCGTTCATGAGCAACACTGCCATCGTCGCCTCCACCCTCCCCGTGGTCGATTCGGTTGCCGAGTCGAGCGGGAGGCGCTCGCTTCGCAGGGGGTTGGCCATGCCGGTGGGCGCCGCCGCCATCTTGGGAGGCAACCTCACGCTCGTCGGATCCACCCCTCAGCTGGTCGCTCAGGGCATCCTCGAGGGGGCGGGGGAGCAGGGGCTTGGCTTCTTCACCTTGCTCAAAGGTGGGCTTCCGCTGTTCGTCATCGGCATTGCCTACTATGCCACGGTCGGACGCCGGCTGCTAAGGGACGAGTCGGACGCTTCCGGGCGGCAAGAAGGCCCGCCGCACGATGCGAAGGCGACCGATGCGCGCGCAGCGTCGCCGGAAAAGGCCCTCGTCACGTTGGCGACGTTCGCCGCATGCGTTGTGGGGTTCGTGACGGGTGTGTGGACGGTGGGAGCCGTGGCCCTTGCAGGCGCGCTGTTCCTCATTGCGACGCGCTGCATCGACCTGCAAAGCGTCGTGCGCAACGTGGATTGGTCTGCCGTGATCATCCTGGGCGGATCCTTGGGGTTTTCCGCAGGATTGGAGGAGTCGGGAGCCGGCGTGCTCGTTGCGAATGCCATCATCGGCCTCTGCGGCGGGGAGGCTGCGAGTCCGCTCGTCATCTTCGGGGCGATGGTGATCATCACCGCCATCCTGTCGAATTTCATGAGCAACACCGCCGTGGTGGCCATGCTGACACCGATGGGCCTGTTCTTGGCGGAGACTCTGGGGTTCAGCCCCCTCGCCATGGCGGTGGGCATCGTCTTGGCCGCCAGCGTGTGCCTTGCCACCCCCATTGGCTCTCCTCCGATGACGCTTACGTTGTCGGCAGGCTACCGGTTCAGCGATTACCTCAAGGTGGGCGCTCCTCTGTGCGTGCTGCTGGTGGCCGCCATCATCGTGTTCGTGCCCATGCTGTACGGCGCATCCTGATCGCGTGCCGAAGATGGGTTGGCCACGGTTTTGCATGGAATAACCGACGAGAAGCCCGGGACGCGTTTCGTCTGCGGGGAGATGCAGGAAAGGAAAGGAGAAAAACTATGGCAGACGTGCTGGTCGGCTTCAAGTGGGTGCTTGACGAAGCCGACGTGCGCATAGGGGACGACCTTTCGGTCGACTTCGGCATGGCCTCCCGCAAGATCAATGACTACGACAAAAACGCCATCGAGGCGGGCCGGCGCATAGCGGAGCAGACGGGCGGCAGCGTTTTCGGCGTGTCATGCGGCGCGGACGAGACGAGGAAAGGGTTTGTCGACGCTTTGTCACGAGGTTTGGATGCCGGCATATGGGTGAAGACATCGGGATCTGCGAACGCGGCGGTGGCGGCGCGCGCGATAGCGGCGGTGGCCCGCGACCGCGACGTGGCGCTCGTCGTGTGCTCGGAGGGATCGAGCGACGATTACGCCCGACAAACAGCCTCGCGGACCGGGGCGCTGCTTGATTGGCCGGTCGCCACGTCGGTGCTGTCGGTTGAGATGGAAGGCGAAACGGCTCTCGTCCGCCGACGCATGGACGGATGCGAGCAAACGGTGCGGCTGCGGCTTCCTGCGGTCGTGTCGGTGCTCCCCGAGATCAATCCGGCGCCCATCCCGGGCCTCAAGTCCGTCTTAGCAGCCAAGAAGAAGCCGGTTGAAGAGCTGGCCGCCGCCGATCTCGGCATCGACGAATCCACCGGCATAGCGATCGAGGGCGAATCCGGATACGTGAGCGAGCGGAAGAACGTGCTGGTGGAGGGCGATTCGGCAGCCGAGAAGGCGTCGAAGCTGGTCGAGGCCCTTAAAAGGGAAGGGGTGCTGTGATGGCGGAGGTGTTCGTGTTCGGTTCCTCTCCCGAGCTTGCGGCCGAGGCGCTGGCTTGCGTGAGGGAGGCGGGGCATCGTGCGGCGGTGGTGACGACGGGCGGCCAGGATGCCCAAGACTATCGGAGCCTTGGATGCGCGGAGGTTGTGCACGTGCAAGGCGGCAATCCGCTGCCCGAAGCGTACGCGGCCGATGTCGCGGCCCTGCTCGAAGAGCGTGCCGCGTGCGCGTTCGTCGTGTGCGGAGACGCCACGGGGCGCGATATGGCGGCGCGGGTGGCCGGCATCCTGGACGCGCCCATGGTGAGCGAGGCGTCGAAGCTGCATATCGACGGAGGGGGCATGTCCGCTTCCCGCCTTGCGTACGGCGGCGCCGTGGTGCGTTGCGAGCGCATCGAGGGCTTCGGGGTGGTCAGCGTCGCGCCCGGCGCGTGGGCTCCGCTCGCGTCCGACGGTGCGGAGGCCCCCATCGTCGCCGTGGACGGAAACCCCGACGCGCGCATGCAGCTTGTCGAGGTCCAACCTTTGGAGAAGGGGGGCGCCGATCTGACGAAGGCCGAGCGCATCGTGTGCGCGGGCATGGCCTTTTCGACCGAAGACGAGCTGGGGGCGGCTTTTCGCCTGGCGGGCGCGTTGGGCGCCGAGGTGGGCTGCACGCGCGGCCTTGCCGAGGACCATCACTGGTTCCCAAGCTACATCGGCCTTTCCGGCGCGCAGGTGGCGCCGAAGCTCTATGTGGGCTTGGGCGTTTCGGGCCAGGTGCAGCACACGGTGGGCATCCGCGGCGCGCAGGTGGTCGTGGCGGTGAACAAGGATGCTTCGGCCCCGATCATGTCGGCATGCGACTACGCGGTGGCCGGCGATCTGTTCGAGGTGTCCGACGCGCTTGCGGCGGCGCTTGGAAGCTAGGGCGCAGCGCGCAGGGGAAGGTGCAAGCGCTCTGCGTCCGCAGAGCGTGAGGATACGGAGGATAAGGAGGAAGCATCGATGAAAGACAACCTGATCGGCCAGAAGTTCGGTCCGCTGCACGGGGTGCGCGTGATGCTCACGGGCGTGGCGTTTGCGGGTCCGTTCGCTGCCCGCTGGCTTGGCGACATGGGGGCCGAGATCATCAAGATCGAGATCCCCGGCGCGGGCGACACCTCGCGCATAGGCAAGCGCGTGGGAGATGCCGGAGTCGTTCCGAAGTGGATCAGCTTGGGCCGCAACATGAACAGCTTCGAACTCGACACAAACTTCAATCGCCACCCGGAATCTAAAGCCGTGTTTGAGGATTTGGTCAAACAGTGCGATATCTGGATCAACAGCGTACCGAACATTGGAAAGCACGGCCCTACTGACGAAGTGGCTTTCGCGGCCAATCCGAAACTGGTGATTGCGCATGTCACAGGCTACGGTCTTCCCGAAAACGGCGGCGACGATCGCCTGCTCGGTCGTACGTGCGCCGATCCTGTCGGTCAGGCGTTTAGCGGCCTTGCCGCCATGCAAGGCATGCCCGACGGCCCGTACCTCACGGCCAACCCCATCCTTTGCGACATCGTGACCGCCTATCAAGCTGCGTGCGGGGCGCTGGCCGGCTATGTGAGCGCATTGCATTCGGGTGAAGGCCAGGTTGTTGACGTGGCCATGTACGAGAGCGCGGCGTATTTGATGAGCTATCACTGGTGCTCGCAGCTTAACGGCGAGGGCCTGTACCGTCGAACGGGGCCGATCAACCAGCTATGGAGGCCTTTCGGGTATTACCGCTGCAAAGACGGAGAATGGGTGGCCGTGGCGGTATGGGGTCTTAACATGTGGCCGAAGTTCTGCGGGCTGATGGGGATGGACGTTGAGGAGTACCCCTACATGGAGACGTGCGGGCAAGATGATCCCGAGAAGACAGCTCGCATGGAAAGCCTTTGGGACGAATACTGTGCGAAGCATACGGCTACCGAGGTGGAAAACGCTCTCATGGAGTTGGGAATTCCCACATCGAAGCTCAACAACGCCGAAGATGCTTTCAATCACCCCCATTGGCAAGCTCGAAACGATTTCATCAAGATCAAGGACGTAACGTCGGGAGAAGATTTCGTCGATATCGCGACAGCCCCCAAGTTCAACGGCACGCCCTGCACGGTGTACAAGGGCGCTCCGCTTCTTGGTCAAGAGACTGAGCTTGTTCTGCGCAACATCCTTGGTTACGAAGATGCCCGTATCGCGGATCTTAAGGAGAGCGGCGCGGTGGCGTCGTCGCTCATCACGAAGTGACCGTTTTCAGACGAAAGGAACGAACATGCAACTTACGGAAAATCAGGAGATGTACCTCAAGATTCTCAACGAGTTCATACAGCAGGAGGTCGAGCCGCGCATTAAAGAGCTTGACACGGTAGATGAGTATCCCATCTGGATGCAGCAGCGCATGGCTGAGCTTGGTTTCACGCGTCTGGTCGCGCCTGAAGAGCACGGTGGGCTGGGCGAGGACATGACCACGCTTCTGCTCTTGGTCATGCAGGGCTGCCGCTACAACAACACCATCGGCTCTCTTCTGAACTGCTCGAACAACGCAAACAAGCTGCTGAGCTTCGCCAATGAGCAACAGATCGAGACGTTTTTGCCGCGTATCCTCGACGAAGGTCGCTTCATGGGTATGGCCTACACCGAGCCTTCCGGCGGCTCTGACTCGCGCGCCATCCAAACGACCGCCGTGCTCGACGGCGACGAGTGGGTCATCAACGGCACGAAGAGCTTCATCTCGTACCGTAGCGCCGTGGGCAGCTGGCAGGTGAGCGCGAAGACCGTCGATGCGGACGGCAACGAGGGCATCAGCGTGTTTTTGGTGGACGCCCAGGCGCCCGGCGTGTCGTACGGTGCGCATTACGACAAGTTCGGCTGGTGCGGGTCGGACACGGGCGACGTGTACTTCAAGGATTGCCGCGTTCCGAAGTGGAGCGTGTGCGGCGAGGTCAACAAGGGTCTGCGCATTTCGCTTTCCACTCTCGACAATGCGCGCTTGGTCATCGCCGCCCGCGCCGTGGGCTATGCGGAGGGCGCGTTCGAGAAGGCGTGGGAGTACGCCTCTGCCCGCGAGGCCTTCGGCCGCATGCTGACCGACTTCCAGGCTTTGCAACACTACTTTGCCGACATGTACAGCGATATCCAGGTGTGCCGCGGCTATCTCATGCACCTCGCCTCCGAGCTGGACGCCGGCCGCTCAATCGGCAAAGGCGGATCCATTGCGAAGCTGAAATGCACGACTATGGCCCAGCAGGTGTGCCAGCGCGCCATGGAGATCTGCGGCGGCATGGGCTTGCTGAAAGATTTTGGGCTCTCGCGCTACTACGCGGATGCGTGCGTGCTCATCACAGGGGAGGGCACCAGCGAGATACAGAAGAACATCATCTTCAAGGCTCTCAAAAAGGATCGCGGCTAACGCAAGAAGGGGCAAGCAATGGATTTCACGTTGAAGAAGATCGCGTTCATGATCGTCGCGGTCGTGGCGGGCGTCGGGCTTGCGCTCGTGCCGCCGCCGCCTGAGCTGACGGTCTCCAGCATGCGGGTGCTTGGCATTCTGCTTGGCGCCGTGGTGCTGTGGGCGGGGCGTGTCTTTCCCGAAGCGGCTACAGCCGTCATCATGAGCTCGCTGTTTGTGGTCGTCGCGCAAGTGCCGGTGGACACTTCGTTCTCGGCATTCTCCGGTTCGACTTTCTGGCTTGTCGTCGCAGCGTTTGGGCTCGGTGCGGCCATCAAGGAGTGCGGCCTTTTAGAGCGCGTCTCCATTCTGATGCTGCGTCTGTTTCCGAAGAGCTACAAAGGTCAGGTGCTGGGCCTTTCTGCGGTGTCCACCATCACGTCGCCCGCTATTCCCAGCAAAGCGGCGAAGTGCTCGATCCTCTCGCCGCTCACTCGCGGGATAGGCGAGGCGATGGGCTACGAGAACGAGAGCAAGGAGACGACCGGCCTGTTCCTATCCTACTATTCGGCCATCTGCTTCTCTCCTGCGATGTTCATCAGCGCATCAGTGACGACGGCGGCGCTCGTGGGCATGTATTCCCCCGAGATCCAAGAGCACTACACCATGGCCGTGTGGGCGCTGTGCGCGTTGCCGTGGATCGTGGTGATGTTCTTGGGGAACTACTTCTACATCAGCCGTCGCTATCGTCCCGCGAACTCCGACAAGTTCGATATGGGGTTCCTTGACCAACGGCTTGCAGAGCTGGGAGCTTGGACGAAAAGAGAGAAGATCATGGGCGTCATCATGGTGGTGACCATCCTGCTGTGGATCTTCAAGGGCCAGTTGGGGATTCCCGAGTACGCTGCGGCTTTGTTCGCCCTCGCCGCATCGTTGGTGTTTGACATCCTGCCTGTCAAAAAGTGGCGCACCAACGTGGCGTGGGAGTCGCTTGTGTTCATCGGGTGCGCTGTCAGCCTCTCCTCCGTGCTTCCGGCGGTGGGCATCACCGATTGGCTCGTCATTGCCGTGGGGCCGTTCACCACGATGTTCTTCGGCAATCCGTTCCTGCTCATCACAGGGCTTGCCGTGCTTACCATCTTGGTGAGGTTCCTCATCCTCTCGGAGATCGGGTACTTGTCGGTGTTCACCGCCTTCTTGTTCCCGCTTGCCATAGCGGCTGGTGTGAACCCGTGGGTGGTGGGGTTCATCATGAACGCCTTTGTCGTGGTGTGGTTCATGCCGTATCAAAGTTCGGTGTATCTGACCGCTATCCACAGCGCCGGCGACGGCTGGGTTACCGAGCGCGCCACCACGTCGTACTGCGTGGTGTACTGCGTCATAGCGCTGATCGCCGCCTATGTGGCATACTTTGTGTGGCAGGCGACGGGTGTCTGGGCGCTGTAGCCCCGTGCAAGGAACGCATCGAAGGCGCATGGTATGTGGCAAAATGAGGATGTGATCCACGTGTTCCAATACGAGTGGTTCTTGGTGAGAAACGCCGCTTGTTTCCCTGATCGTCCTGCGGTTGTCGACAAAAACGGCACTCTGACATGGGAGCAGCTCAATCGACAGAGCGATTGGCTGGCGCAAGCTATGAAGGCGGTCGGCATTCAAAAGGGAAGGCGCGTGGCGCTTTTGTGGCACAGCTCGCTTGAGTGGATGCTGGTGTGGTGCGCATGCCAGAAAATCGGCGCCGTGACGGTACCGTTGAACGCGCGCCTTTTGCCCGAAGAGATTGCGCTTGATATGCATATGGCCGATTGCGATGTCTTGTTCTGCGCAGATCGTTTCCTGGAAACGGGCCGTTTTCTTGCAGGGAGGATCAACCTTACCGTGTTGGTCGCCGAAGGGGGCGCGCACGATGGCTCGTGGATGTCTTGGAGTGCGTTTTACAATCTGGGATCCTCCGGCCCCGTGTCGGAGGATTTGAAAGATGATGACGAGTCTATCATCTTGTTCACGAGTGGAACAACGGGACGGCCTAAAGGGGTTGTGCGCACGCAGAGAATGGTGCGCGAGCACGCTCTTGTCCTCGCGCTGGAAAGCGGGGGATGTTCGAAGCATGAGATCATGCTGACAACCTCGCCGTTCTACCATACCGGTGGTTTGATGTGCATCCTCAAGATGGCCGCGCTCGCTGGGACCGTGGTGCTGGTTGAGCGGTTTGACGCTCCTGCCGTGCTTGACATGATCGAGCGATACGAGGTCACGCAGGTGCTCATGGTGCCGCCTGTCGTTTACCGACGTTTGACGTCGTGTCCGAAAAGGGCTGATCTTACGTTGCCGAGCGTGCGGGATGTGCTGATCTCTGGCGGACGGTGCGATCTTGGGTACGCTCGTTCCATCTTCGAGCTGTTTCCCAATGCCCGATTGAGGTTTTCCTGGGGATCGACCGAGGCGTGTTCGATCACGAGCATCGCCCTCGACAAGACAACGCTCGAGCGTCGCCCCGAACTCGTTTCCACCGTGGGAACCGTCAACGCTCTTGTGGAGGTGAAGCTTGTTGACGAGCGCGGCCAAGATGTGAAGGACGGCGAGGTTGGAGAGGGGTTGGTTCGCTCGCCGATGGTGTTTCAGGGCTATCTTGGCAACGTCAAGGAATCCGGCCAGGATGTGCTTGCCGGAGGATGGTTGCGGACGGGCGATTTGCTCAAGCGCGACGCGGAAGGTTACTACTATCTTGTGGACAGGCTCAAGGATGTCATCAAAACGGGTGGAGAGAACGTGTACGCCTTGGAGATAGAAAGGGTTCTGCTCGAGCACCCGTACATAGCCGATTGCGCGGTGGTGGGCGTGTATGACGAGGTGTACGAAGAGGGCATAGCCGCAGCCATTGTATTGGAGCCAGGGCGCACCCTTGATCCTGACGATCTTATCTCGTTTTGCAGGTCGCATCTTCCTGGCTACAAGAAGCCTCGGTACTGGGCTGTGCTTGACGCGTTGCCCGTCAACAGCATAGGAAAAGTTCAAAAAGCCGAATTGCGAAGGCGGGGGAGAGCGCTTTTCTCTCCTTTGCCGGGCATCAACCGGAAAGGATGAAACGAGATGTCCGAAACCGATTTCGACGCGGTCGTCGTCGGCTCCGGGTGCGCGGGCGCCGTGGCGGCCTACGAGCTGGCGCGGGCCGGCAAAAGCGTGCTCGTCATCGAGCGCGGCAACTTCGCCGGCGCGAAGAACATGACGGGAGGGCGCGTCTACTCGCACTCGCTCAAGAGGGTGTTCCCCGATTTCGAGAGGGAGGCTCCGCTTGAGCGCAAGATCACCCACGAGCGCATGGCGTTCATGGATCCTGCGAGCCAGACGGCCGTGGACTTCACCTCGCCCGAGCTTTCCGAGGAGGGCAAGGACTCCTACGCCGTCTTGCGCGCGCCCTTCGACCAGTGGCTCGCCGGGAAGGCGGAGGACGCTGGCGCCGAGTACATCTACGGCATCGCCGTGGAGGAGCTTTTGAAGGACGAGTCCGGCAAGGTCGTTGGCGTGCGCGCCGGCGAGGACGAGATCACCGCCGAGGTGGTCATCCTCGCCGAAGGCTGCAACACCGTGCTCGCCGAGAGGTGCCTGGGAAACCCGCGCCCGAAGCCCAGCCAGATGGCGGTGGGCGTCAAGCAGGTGTTCGAGCTTCCCGCGGGCGTCATCGAGGACCGCTTCCTGCTGCCGGAGGGCGAGGGCGCGGCCATGCTCTTCGTGGGCGACTGCACGCATGGCAACGTGGGCGGCGGCTTTTTGTACACGAACAAGGACTCCATCTCGCTCGGCCTTGTGGCCACCGTCTCAACGGCCGCCGACGGCGCCAACGAGACGCCGGTGTACCAGATGCTCGAGGATTTCAAGCACCATCCGGCTGTGGCCCCCATCATCAAGGGCGCGAAGCTTGTGGAGCATTCGGGCCACATGGTGCCCGAGGGCGGCTACGACATGGTGCCGCAGCACGTCTTCGACGGCTGCCTGGTGGCGGGCGAGTCGGCGGGGCTGTGCATGAACATGGGTTATCAGGTGCGCGGCATGGACTTCGCGGTGGCGTCGGGTCAGATGGCGGGCCAGGCCGCTGCGCGCGCTCTCGATGCGGGCGACACGAGCGCGGCGGGCCTCGCGTCCTACAAGCAGGCCATGGAGGACTCGTTCGTCATCAAGGACCTGCGCACGTTTTGCAAGTGGCCCCACGTCATGGAGGGCTGGTCCAGCATGTTCGCCGACTATCCGGTCATGGCGAAAGAGGTTATGAACGCGCTGTTCAGTGTAGACGGCAAGCCGCAGAAGCCCCTCATGAAACGCATGATGCCCATCGTGAGGAAGCGCGGCCTCATCAAGCTGGCCAAAGAGGTGAGGAAGGCGGTGAAGTCGCTGTGAGCAAGGTGGGGAAGATCACGGTCAACGTCGACGGGTTCCTGGCGCTCGACAAGTACGAGGTGGACGAGGAGAGCGCTCACATCGAGCTGGCGGAGGACGACGGGTCCGAGGGGTACGCGGAGGAGTTCCTCAAGCTCGTGCGCGTATGTCCGGCGGCGCTTTACAAGATCGACGAGGACGGCAAGAGGTCTTTCGACTACGCCGGCTGCCTGGAGTGCGGCACCTGCCGCATCGCCTGCGAGGGCACCATCGTCGAAAAGTGGGACAACCCCCGGCCCACCATGGGCGTGGAGTACCGGTACGGATAGGGTGCCATGAGGCAGATACAGCAGGCCGTCCAAAACCTCGGTCTGTCCCAGCACCATTTGCAGACCATGACGCTTCTGGCCATGACGTCGGTCGAGCTGGAGGCGCACCTCGACGAGATCGCGCTCGAGAATCCCGTGATCGAGGTGGTCCGTCCCGACGTCGAGGTGGCCTTCGCTGCGGCGTCGCCGGGCTGGGATGGGCTTGTGGGAGGCGAGGGGCTGTCCTCGGACAAGATCGGCGACGTTCAAGATACCCCCTGCATCGAAGAGTACTTGCTCAGCCAAGTTGCCGTTGCACGGCTTTCGGAGCAGGAACTGCACGTGCTTCGCTATCTGATCGGCATGATCGATGAGAGCGGCTACCTTTCGCAGTCGCCGGAGCAAGCGGCGTCGAGTCTTGGTGCCGAGGCGGCGGTGGTCGTGCGCATGGTGGAGCTGCTCCAGTCCCTCGAGCCATGCGGCATCGGCGCGCGGTCGGTGCGCGAAAGCCTGTTGTTGCAGCTTGAGGCGCTGCATCCCGATGCCGTGCTGGCTCGCGGAATAGTGGCCGACCATCTGCCCCTTTTGGCGAAAAACCGTGTGGGCGAGATAGAGCGCGCCTTTCCTGGAACGTCGCGTCAAGAGGTGATCGAGGCGATGGGGCTTATTCGCAGCCTCGATCCTCGACCTGGGGCGATGTTCGCTCGCGAGCGAACGCAGTACGTGCTGGCGGACATTGTGGTCGAACAGACCGACGAGGGGTTCCGGGTGGAGCTAGGGCCTGCGGCAAGCTACGATGTGGTTCTCGACCCCTCCTTTCGCGCGAAGGTGAGGGAGGGGGCCGACGGATCGGCGGTTGAATGGGTGGAAGGCAAATACCGCCAGGCGTACGGCCTGCGCGCCAGCCTCAGGCAGCGACGCGAGCTCATGTTGAGCATCGCCGAGCAGTTGGTGGCCAGGCAGAAGGCGTTTTTCGCCTTCGGGCCGCGTCATCGGCGGGAGGTGACCATGGGCCAGGTCGCCGAGGATCTGTCCGTCAGCGTTTCAACTGTGAGCCGTGCGGTCAAAGGGTCCTTCGTGCAGTGCCGTTGGGGCGTGGTTCCCATGAAGTCATTGTTCTCGCACTCGACCATAGCCCGTCCCCCCGCAGGCGGCAACCTCCGCATGATGTTGCGCGACATTGTGGAAGGCGAAGACAGGTCCTGCCCTCTGAGCGATCAGAAGATCGCGGAAGAGTTCGCACGCCGCGGCGTGGAGCTGTCGCGCAGGACGGTCGCCCGGTTCCGGCAGGAACTGGGCATTCCTCCTGCTTCCGAGCGGCGTTACCGTTGAGCGTGGGGGCTCTCGGGGGAGGGGGCTTCATCATGGCGTCCTTCCAAGGGTGATGCGATTGTTGTTGCGCGGGCCCGCTGAAACCATGATAGCGGACGGACTTTACGCGCCGATGGCGCGTTTCCAGCGGAAAACCGGCGCGATCTTGCGCGGATCCAGCATGTTTCCCACATGGATCTGACGCAAACCTAGCGCGCCTCCAGCGCGGATCCAGCGGCGTTCCAACGTGGTTCCAGCACGCCCCCAGCGTCCCAGGTCGGCGCTTCGGCCGATTCTCGGATGGCGGTCGCCTTCGACGGTGGAAATCCGTTCCCCTCCCGCCGGATTGCCGTTCGTGGTGAAATGAAGGGATGCTTGTAGGTTTTTCCCGCGCATCGGTTTGGGGACGGTGCGCGCGGACGCGCATCCTTATAATGGTGGCGAAACGCACTCTCGCATTCGGAAGGATTCGAGTTCATGGATATCATCCTCATGATCGTTTACGCCACGCTCGTGCTGGGATTCCTCGTGTTCATTCACGAGGGCGGGCACTATTTGGCCTCGCGCGCGTTCGGCGTGCGCGTGACCGAGTTCATGCTGGGCCTGCCCGGTCCCAGCATCGGGTTCACCAGGGGAGGCACCAAGTTCGGCGTCACGCCCATCCTGTTGGGAGGCTACGCCAAGGTGTGCGGCATGGAGCCGGGCGAGATGAGTCCCCACCTGGAGAAGGTCCTCGCGTCCCTGTACCGTCGCGGCACCGCCAACATGGAGGACGTGGCCGCCGACTGCGGCATCTCCGACGACGACGCCTACGCGGCGCTCGAGGAGCTGACGGAGTGGGGCAGCGTGCTGGGGCCGACGAAGAAAGACCAGTACAACACCTACCGCACGCCCGCGTTGAAGCCAACGAAAAAGCAGGTCAAGGCCGCGCGTGCGGCAGGTTTGCCCGATCCCGCCTCCTACGGGGCGGGCGAGCCTCGTCCCGTGGACGACCCGCGCGCCTTCTTCGAGAGCGAGTACCGCCAGCAGTACCGCAGCCTGCCGTTTTGGAAACGCGCCGTCATTTTGGTCGCCGGCGTGGCGGTGAACCTCCTTTTCGCCGTCGCGCTGTTCGTCGTCCTGTTCTCCGTGATCGGCGTGGACATGCAGAATCCGACGACGGGCGTGGTGCAGCATGTGGTGGTGGGTCCGCTGCAGGCCGTGCAGGTGGGGTTCTCCTATATCGGACTGGTCGTGCAGATGATCGCGGGGCTGTTCAATCCCGCCACCGCGGCCGACACCGTGTCCAACTCCTCGTCCATCATCGGCATCGCGGTCATGTCCAAGGATGCGTTCGACATGGGGCCGGTCTATGTCATCCAGTTCGTGGCGTCCATTTCGGTGTCGCTCGGCATCATGAACCTGCTGCCCATTCCGCCGCTTGACGGCGGCCGCCTGGTGGTCGAAGTGTTCCAGAAGATCTCGCGTCGCACGGTGTCCATGCGGGCGCTCAACTATCTGTCGATGGCCGGCATGGCGCTGTTCGTCTGCTTCTTCCTGATCATGGCGAACCAGGACATCCAGCGCATCATATCGGGGGCGGGATTCGGCGCGTAGGCCGCAGCGCGCTTTGCGCGGCTTCGCGTCCGCGTTCTGCGGGCGCCCCTCCGTGCCGCGTCGTCGAGCTGCTCCGCGAAAACCCTGTGCATTTGCGCCGTCTTGCGCGCGATCGGAGGTAGAATAGGCCGATACGCTCGCGCGCCCCGGCTTTTCTCCGCTTGGGATGCGGTGCTGTCAGCGCATGCGATGACAGCGGCGGGCGGAAGGACGAGGAACGGAGGCCCGATGGCATCATGCGCCAAACCGAACGAGGCCACCCGCCGGGTCATGGTGGGCGGCGTGCCCCTGGGCGGCGGCGCGCCCGTCGCGGTGCAGTCGATGCTCAACGCGCCGGCCGACGACGTGGCGGCCAACCTCGCGCAGATCGATGCGCTCGCCCAGGCGGGCTGCGAAATCGTGCGCATGGCCGTCCCGCGCAAAAGCTGCCTCGATGCGTTTTCGGCCGTGTGCGAGCAGTCGCCCCTGCCCGTGGTGGCCGACGTCCACTTCTCTGCCGACATCGCCGTGGCGGCCGCCCGCCGGGGCGCGGCAAAGCTGCGCATCAACCCCGGCAACATCGGCGGGCTCGATGCGACCGACGCCGTGCTGGACGCGGCGGGCGAGGCGGGCATCCCTATCCGTATCGGGGTGAACGCGGGTTCGCTCGATGCCGAGCTGGCGGCGCGCGACGATCTTGCGCTTCCGGAGAAGCTGGCCCGCTCGGCTGCGGACTACGTGCGCCACTGCGAGGCCCGCGGTTTCCGCGACCTGGTGGTCAGCGCGAAGGCTCACGACGTGATGACCACGGTGCGCACGTACCGCCTGCTCAGCGAGGAGCTTCCGCACGTGCCCCTGCATATCGGCGTCACCGAGGCGGGCACGGCGTTCCAAGGACTTGTCAAAAGCGCGTGCGGCTTGGGCGTTCTTTTGGAGGAGGGCATCGGCGACACGCTGCGCATCTCGCTCACCGACGATCCCGCGACCGAGGTCCGGGCGTGCTGGACGCTGCTCGCGGCGCTCGATTTGCGCCGTCGCGGCCCGGAGCTCATCAGCTGCCCCACGTGCGGGCGCTGCCAGGTGGACCTCATCGCGCTCGCGCGCGAGGTGGAGGAGCGCATCGCCGGTCTGGACAAGCCGCTCAAGGTGGCGGTGATGGGCTGCGTGGTGAACGGGCCGGGCGAGGCCGCCGACGCCGACATAGGCGTGGCGTGCGGCAAAGGGTCCGGCGCGGTGTTTTCCAAGGGAACCGTCGTCCGCAAGGTGGAGGAGAGCGCCATCGTGGACGCTTTGATGGAGGAGATAGGAAGGCTATGACGAACGTGAACATCATGCGCATGAGCGAGCTGTACGCGCCCACGCTCAAAGAGGACCCCGCCGACGCGGAGATCGCGAGCCACCGGCTGCTTCTGCGTGCGGGCTTCATCCGCAAGACGGCCTCGGGCGTGTACACCTTCCTGCCGCTTGGCAAGAAGGTGCTCGCGAAGGTGGAGAACATCGTGCGCGAGGAGATGGACGGCATCGGCGCGCAGGAGATCATGATGCCGGCCCTGCAGCCGGCGGAGCTGTGGTACGAGTCCGGCCGCTGGAACGACTACGGCCCCGAGCTCATGCGCCTTGAAGATCGCCATGAGCACGAGTTCTGCCTCGGACCCACCCACGAGGAGCTGCTCACCGCCCTCGTGCGCAACGAGCTGCGCTCCTACAAGGAGCTGCCCGTGGCTCTCTACCAGATCCAAGTGAAGTTCCGCGACGAGATCCGCCCCCGTTTCGGGCTTCTGCGCAGCCGCGAATTCATCATGAAGGACGCGTACAGCTTCCACGCCACCCAGGAGTCCCTGCAGCGGACCTACGACGAGATGAGCGAGGCGTACGGGCGCATCTGCGAGCGCATGGACATGGACTACCGCCCCGTCGAAGCCGACTCCGGTCAGATCGGCGGCAGCGTGACCTGCGAATTCATGGCGCTTGCCGAAGCGGGCGAGGCTGAGCTGGTGCATTGCTCGTGCGGATACGCCGCCAACGTGGAGGCCGGCGACTGCCTGGCCCGCCCCACGGTTCACGACGTGCCGAAGATGGAGAAGGTGGCCACGCCCGGCGTGCACACCATCGCCGAGCTCGCGGAGTTTTTGGACATCCCCGAGTCCTCCACCGTGAAGGCGCTCTCGGGCAAGAACGACGAGGGGCGTCTGACCGTGCTGTTCATCCCCGGCGACCACGAGCTCAACGAGCTCAAGGCCGCGCGTGCGGCGGGCGGCTTCACGCTGCTTTCCGACGAGGAGATGGAGGGCTTCGGCCTGCACAAGGGCTCGATGGGCCCGGTGGGGCTGCCCGAGGAAGCCTACGTCATCGCGGCGCGCAGCCTGCAGGCGGTACCGAAGTGGGTCGTGGGCGCCAACGAGGACGGCTACCACTACGTGGGCGCGCGCCTTGGCGAGGACTTCCAGGTGGACGAGTGGGCCGATTTGTGCGTGGTGCGTCCCGGCGACAGCTGCCCCGCGTGCGGCCTTCCGCTTGAAGGCGCGCGCGGCATCGAGGTGTCGCAGGTGTTCCAGCTCGGCGACAAGTACTCCCGCGCCATGGGCGCCACGTTCATGGCCGAGGACGGCTCCGAGCAGCCTTTCATCATGGGCTGCTACGGCGTGGGCATCTCGCGCTCCGTGGCCGCCATCGTGGAGCAGCACAACGACGAGCACGGCATCGCCTGGCCGCTGTCCGTGGCGCCGGCGCACGTGTGCGTGATTCCGCTTACGGTGGGCGACGACGAAGTGCAGCCTGCCGCCGAAAAGCTGGCGGCCGACCTGGCGCGCCTCGGCTTCGAGGTGGCCATCGACGACCGCAAGGAACGTGCGGGCGTGAAGTTCGCCGACGCCGACCTCATCGGCTGGCCTTTGCAGGTTATCGTGGGCAAGCGCGGTCTGGCCGAGCAGAAAGTGGAGGTGAAGCGGCGCAGCAACGGTGCGCGCCGGGACATCCCGCTTGCCGCGCTCACTGACGCGCTCGCGTTCTCGCAGCGCAACGCGAAGGTGTGGGGTTCCGAAGTGAGCCTGTTCGGGGCGCTGTTCGAATAGGAGCTGCGGCGACTGTCGGCTGCCGGGGCATCCCTCATGGCGAGGCCCCGGCGCGTTCAACGTGGGAAAGGGAGAGCATGTCTTGTTCGATAGAGGCCGTTTTGTTCGATCTGGATGGAACGCTGCTGGACACCTACGACTTGCTGTTGTCCACCTTTCGCCACACCACGCGGAAAGTGCTGGGCGAAGCGCTGCCCGACGAGCAGCTCATGGCCAAAGTGGGGCAGCCGCTTGTCGTTCAGATGTGGGACTTCACCGATGACGAGTCGGTGCATGACGAGCTTTGCCGCGTGTACCGCGAGCACAACGCCCTGGTCCACGATGACCTGATCAAGGTGTTCCCCGACACGAGGGATATGCTCGACCGCCTGAAGGACGCCGGGTTTCCTCTTGGCGTCGTCACCTCGAAGCGGCATGAGCCTGCCATGCGCGGCCTCGACCGTTTCGCGCTTGCCGGTTACTTCGATTTCCTCGTGGGGTCCGACGATTGGCCCGAGCACAAGCCGGCTCCGGGCCCTGTGGCGCGCGGATGCGCGCTTTTGGGACGCAGCCCGGGGTCGTGCCTGTACGTGGGCGACAGTCCTTTCGACATCCAGGCGGGCAACGGGGCGGGGTGCCTCACCGCGGCGGCGCTTTGGGGCATGTTCCCGCGCAAAACGCTCGTGGCCGAGCGCCCCACGTTCGTTTGCGGCAGCTGCTCGGAGGTGGCCTCTCTGCTTGAGGGCGGATTGCGCTGACGTGCGAGGGGGCTTTTCGGAGCGGCGGGGGAGAGGGCGTGGCCTGCTCCCCGCACGGCGTTGCCCTTTCCCCCGTTTTGGTGCATCATGGTTCCAAGATCGAAAGCGCGCGCTTTCGACGGGTCACGGCGAAGGAGGCACTCATGGCGCATCTCGGTGACGGTTTCAAAGACATTTTCTTGGCGGGCGTGGGGGCTATGGCCATCACGGGCGAGAAGACCAAGGAGCTGGTGGACCAGCTCATCGCAAAAGGCGAGCTCACGGTCGACCAGGGCAGGGAGATCAACTCGGAACTCAAGCACAAGGCCGAAGAGGCTGTCACGGCCGTGCGCTATGACGCGCTGGAGGCCCGCATGGCCGCCATGACGCCAAAGGAGCGGACGGAGTTCGCCGCGAAGGCCGCCGAATTCGCCGCGAAGGCGAACGCCGGGGCCGAGGATGCCTCGGACGAGTCGGGCGGGGAGGTCTCCGGTGCGGACGCACCGGAGACGGGCGCGTAAATCCGGGCGGCGTTCGGGCGCATGGCGGACAACACCCTGCTTAAGTACTTCTTCAGTTCCGGCGCGGACGTTGATCCGGAGAACCGGTTCCACCTCAGCCGCAAGACGCGGGCGCGCCGGCTGAAGGAGATATACTCCATCCTTCAGAAGCATCGCTTCCTCAAAGGGTTCACGCCCGAGGAGTTTCGCGCGGTGCTCGAGGATCTGGGTCCCAGCTTCGTCAAGATCGGGCAGACGCTGTCCACGCGCTCGGAGATACTGCCGAAGGCGTACTGCGACGAGCTGGCCAAGCTCCAGACGGAATGCGAGCCGCTGTCGTTCGAGAGCATCCTGGCGGCGCTTGACGACATTTACGGCGCGAAGCGCGAAGAGGTTTTCTCGGACATCGATCCCACGCCGCTTGGCAGCGCGTCGCTTGCGCAGGTGCACAAGGCCCGTCTTGCAAACGGCGACGTCGTGGCCGTGAAGATTCAGCGTCCGGGCGTCAAGGCCACCATGGCGCAGGATATCGACATCATGCGCATGGTGGCCCGCCAGGCGTCGCGGTTCATGAAGGACGAGCAGATGCTCGACTTGCGCGACGTGGTGGAGGAGCTGTGGGCGACGTTTTTGGAAGAGACCGACTTTCAGCGGGAAGCGGCCAACCTGGAGGAGTTCGCCCGGCTCAACAAGGACGTGGCGTTTATCGACTGTCCTAAGGTGTATCCGGAGCTTTGCAGCGAGTACGTGCTGGTCATGGAGTACATCGACGGGATCCCCATTCTGGCCGCCGACAGGCTTTTGGCGGCGGGGTACGATGTGGGCGAGATCGGCGAGAAGATCCTCGACAACTACGCGACGCAGATCCTCGACCATGGGTTCTTCCACGCCGATCCCCACCCCGGGAACCTGCTTATCCGCGGCGGCAAGATCGTCTACATCGATTTGGGCAACATGGGCAGGCTGTCGCCACGCGATCGCGCCGGTTTCGGCAGCATCATCGAAGCTGTGGGCATGGAGAGTTCCACCGAGCTCAAAGACGCCCTCATGTCCTTCGCCGTTGCGAAGGACAACGCGGCCATCGATCACACGCGCTTCCTCGCCGATCTCGATCTGCTGCTTTCGGACTATGGATCGTGCGACGTCGCGGACATAGACATAGGCCAGTTCCTCACAGACATCCTCATGCTCACGCGTTCGTGCAAGGTCACCTTGCCGTCCTCCATCACAAGCGTGTCCCGCGGTATCGTGACGCTGGAGGGGACCATCGCCCCCTTCATTCCCAACGAGAACGTCGTCGGCATCATCAACGCGCACATCCAGCGGTCGAAGGATCCGCGCGACGAGCTGGTGGCGGGGATGCGGGATCTGGCGATGGCGCTGCGCTCGTCTGCGGGTGGGACGCTTGACGCCGCGCGCTATTCAGGCGAGGCGCTCAAGATGCTGACGCGGGGCCAATTGAAGGTGAACATGGAGGTTCTCGGTAGCGAAGCTCCGTTTTCCAAGCTGTCGAAGATCATGAATCGCCTCACGGTGGGCGTCATCATCGCCGGCCTTTTCATCGGTTCGAGCATGCTGGCCCTTTCTGCTATGGAACCCCGTCTTCTGGGCGTCCCCGTGCTCGCCTTCTTCGGGTACCTGGGGGCGGCCGTCCTCTCTATCTGGGTGCTGATCGGCATAGGCAGGCGCAAGCTGTAGGGTCCTGCTTGTTTTCGCCTGCTGGCGAAGGTTTTCGTTTCTGCTGGTGGGAAGAGGGGCAACTTTGAGTTGCGGAAAATTCCAAGCAGAATCGGTCGCATTTTGTCCTCCGCAACCGTAATCTGGTCATCAGATTTGGGCGATCGGGGCGAGAAAGGATATGCGATGAACGTGGAAATAGCGGAGCGCTTGGCGGCGCGGCGCAAGAAGGCGGGTCTGTCCCAAGAGGCGTTGGCCGAGAAGCTGGGCGTGTCCCGGCAGGCCGTATCGAAATGGGAGCGCTCGGAATCATCGCCCGACACGGACAACCTCATCGCGCTCGCCCAGCTTTACGGCGTGTCGCTCGATGAGCTTCTGTACGTGGGCGCCGACATCGAAGACGATGTGACGTTCGAGGCGGCCGACCGAGCCGCCGAGCGCGCGGCAGGGGAGTCCGCTCGCGCTTTCGCGTCGGGCGAGTCGGGCGGGTCGGCGGAGGAGGGGACTGCGAAAGTCCGCGTCGGTTTTGACGGCATCCACGTGGACGATGGCAAGGAGCGCGTGCACGTGTCTTGGCGCGAGGGCATCCACGTGTCCAGCGCCGCAGGCGACGAGGTGCACATCGGCCGCGGCGAGGCAACGATCAACGGCAAGCCTCTGAGCGCGTTCGAGAAGGCATGGGTGAAGTTCCCGTTCCCGCTCGTGGTGGTTGCCGCCTATCTGTTGCTCGGCGCGTTTTCGAGTCTGCAGGGGCTTGCCAACATGTGGGGAATCGGGCTTTTCCTGTTCTTTGCCATTCCGCTCTATTATCTGGTCGGGCGCGCTATTGGACAGAGGCGTTTTGCGCCGTTTGTCCAAGGCGCGTATCCTGTTTTTGCGGCAGCCTGGTTCTGCTTCATGGCCTTCGTGGAAGGCGAACCCCATCCGGCATGGGTGGCGTTTCTGACCATCCCCCTTGTCGAGTGGCTTGCATGCAGCGTGTCACGTTGGTGGCGCAACCTCGGGCGCGACAGGTCGGAGGCCGGGCAAGGCCGTGTGGACGAGGGGGAATCCTAAGCGGCCTTGCCCGGCGTCGGCGGACCTTAGTTTCGAGGCTCGGCGCAGGACCCCGGCGCATCGTTCTCAAGGGCGGCCAGCGCCTCCTCGATGCCAAGCCCGTTCTCCTTCATTGCGCGAAGCATTTCGATCGTCCGGGTCTTTTCTTCCGACCGTCCTTCCGCACGACCCTCTTCACGACCCTCTTCACGACCCTCTTTGAGGCCCTCTTCACGACCCTCTTCGAGTCCTTTCGCGTGGCCCTCTGCACGCCCTTCGGCCGCGGCGTGGGCCTTCGCATCTCGGATGTCCCATTCCAGCCAACTCATGTTCTGGATCCACTCCTCGTCTTCATGGGCTTGCTCCACTGCGTGCGCGAGCTTCGACGTGAGAGGGTCGGCAAACGCCACCTTCTCCGTTTCCACGAATTGTAGCAGGCTTGCGATTTCCGGGCGAGCCTGCTCGAGATCGCCCTGGGAGTTCAGGACGACATCAAGGGAACCGTTGTCGAACGCGACGTCCGGATCCTCGTCGCAGCGGCTCCTGAACGTGTAGGTGGGAAGCCCTTTTCCGAAAGGATCGCGCCTGCAGATGAATATCACGTACACGGGTCTGAGGTCTTCGAAATCGTCTCCTTTGTTGAGCATGCGCCTGTCGAGCTGGGAGCGGTAGTACCGCATGCGCTTGGGCAGGCTTTCCTGCTCGTAGCTTTGCATCTCCACCTCGAATGCGGCCCGGTCGCTCTTGGCGAACACGTCGAACCGAACGCCTCTCCGCACGATGGCGGGGCCTTCGGATTCAACTTCAATCGCCTCGATGCGGTCGATGCGGATGTCCAAGATGCGTTCCAGTATCTCCCTGCACAGGTCGGGATTGTCTTGCATGACCTTTGCGAAGACATAACGATTCGAGAACGGCAGCCGCCTTTCCATGGATTCACCCTCTTTCGCCCCCTCTGCGATTCGAGGATCTGATCCAGATCCTGCAGGCGTGGTGCGGGCCGCGGAGGGGTTGCTGCGGCCATCTATGGGCAAGCGGACAAGATGTCGTTCGCAAGCGCCTGCTCGGGCTTTCTGACAATGGTATAATAGCATGTATTACAAACTTTTGTACAGAAAATTTTGAAAAAAAAAGGGGGGGGATCATGAGACGGCGCTCGGCATCTGCGGCAAACTGCTGTGCGGCTGTGCGACCTCAAAAAAGAGCCCCGGTTCAAAACGAACCGGGGCTCTTTTTTTGCTTGGCCAACCTTGCGCTCCGCAGTTTCCCTCGACCGCGGGATGGCCGCCTTACACGAACTTGCTGTAGTCGTAAGTGCTGCGGCCGTTCGGTTTCTTGGCGGTCTTTTTCCCTTGGGCCTCGGCTCGCTGCTTCTTGGCAACGCGCTTCGCCGCATTGGTGTAGTTCTTCGAGGGCTTGCGCTTGAAGCCGGCTTCGCTGCGCTCAAAACCCTCCCGACGCTTGCCGTCGGGGCGATCGTTTTGACGGCGCTCGGAGCTGCGCCCTTTGAACTCGCTTCTGCCGCTTCCCGGACGCCGGGCGCCTCCGTGGCGGTTCCCTCCGTAGCTGCGGCTGCTCTTGGGTTTCCCGCTCCGCGCCCCGGCTCCGCGGCGCTCGCCCTTCTTGGGCTTTTCGAGCAGGGACAGGTCAAGCTCGAACGTCTCAAGCTCCATAAGCGGAATGTGCTTGTCGATGAGCTTTTCGATGTCGGCGAGCAGGCGGCGATTCTCGCGGGTGACGAAGGAGATGGCGTAGCCTTGCTCGCCCGCGCGACCCGTGCGTCCGATGCGGTGCACGTAGTCTTCGGGCATGTCGGGCAGATCGAAGTTGATCACGTGGTCCACATCGGGCACGTCGATGCCGCGCGCAAGCACGTCGGTGGCCACAAGAACGGAGGTCTTCCCGCGACGGAAGTTCTCAAGCGCGCGCCGCCGCTGGCCCTGCGATTTGTCGGAATGGATGGACTCGGCGCTGTATCCCGCATTGCGCAGCTCCTCGGCGCACTCCTCGGTGCGATTCTTCGTACGCGCGAACACGATGACGCGCTCCGAGCCTTTCTCGTCGAGCACGGCATGCAGAAGTTCGGGCTTCTGGAAGTTCTTGATGGGCATCATGAACTGCTCCACCGTCTTGGCGGTCTCCCCGTTCCGGGCGATCTCGACCATGGCGGGATCTCTCAGAAGCGATCCGAGGTTCTTCTGGATGGACTGGTCGATGGTGGCCGAGAACAGAAGCGTCTGGCGGCAGTCGGGAGTGGCCTCCACGATGGTGGTGACGTCCGGCAGAAAGCCCATGTCGAGCATGCGGTCGGCCTCGTCGAGCACCAGCACGCCGATGCTTCCCAGATCCACCACGCCGCGCGCCATAAGGTCCTTCAGGCGGCCCGGAGTGGCGATGAGCACGTCGGTGCCGCCTCGCAGCTCCTTGATCTGGGGTCCGTAGGAGGTCCCGCCGAACACGGTGGTCACGAAGTGCCCGGTTTTGCGGGCGATCTGCATGCACGTGCGGGCGATCTGCTGCGCGAGCTCACGCGTGGGGCTGACCACCAGCACGCGCGGCGCGCGGCCCCGGCCCTTGACGCGGGGCAGCACGGACAGCACAGGCAGCAAAAACGCCGCCGTTTTGCCGGTGCCCGTGCTGGCTGCGGCAATGAGGTCGCGGCCTTCCAAAACCAAGGGAATGGCCTGCTCCTGCACGGGGGTGGGGTTCTCGTAGCCCAAGCGGTCGACAGCCGCGAGGGCAGCTTGGGAAAGGCCGAGGTCGGCAAAGTCGCTCATCATGTTTTCCGTTTCTCTTCGTGCGCGTTGCGCGCTGACCGTTCGCATGCGTCGCCTTCTCCAAGAGGGTTCGGCGCCATGCCCCTGTTCGCACCCGCTCCAGCGGTGTGCATTGCGCTTTACCCGAGCCGCTTATCTCAATCTATTTGGCGAAGCTATGCGAACGCGAAAAGAAAGGAGTAAGAATTTCGTGTGAAGCGGCCCTACAGTATGTCCGTTTCGGCCTTTCGAAGCGACCGCGAATCGAGGAAATCGCGAAAACGCACAAAAATATCCACGATCTCTCCAAATCGGTCCATCCGTCTCTGGCGTCCGCCTTGCCCGACCCGCGAAAAGGGTTGAATCGCAAAGCCATCCGAACACTTTAGCGGAAGGGGGAGTTTTCCCAGTTAGCCGAACGCCCTATGGCCGAGGAGGATGGCG
>NZ_CBDTNW010000115.1:0-25666 GCF_965361815.1 Rubneribacter sp. | reverse complement strand
AATTCAAGTTCGCTTGTTCAGAGGCTCAGAGAGCGGGACGTGGACGACGGGCTTGCGGGCGGGGATGGCGTGCCCGCAAGCCCGCTTAGGCTCATTCCACGTCCAGGTCCAAGCGGTTGATGCGCTCGGCCAGGTCGGTGCCGCGCTCGTAGAACAGCAGGCTTTTGTTGTGGGCGAAGTAGCGCTCGCACCCGTGGTCGTTGATGAACGCCATGCTGTAGCGGTTGGCCGAAAGATCGGTCACCAAAAGCAGCATCTCCTGGCCCTCGCCAAACGCGCGCTCCACGAACGCAAACGCGTTGTCCAGCGCGCGCGAGGCGGTGTCCACCTGGGCTTCAAGCGCGTCAACCGATTCGCCGAACAACTCTTTGATCTGGCCGAATGCAACGTGTCCACCCTGGGCGTCACGCAGCGCGGCATCGAACAGGGCAAGTGTGCGCTCGTAGGACACGTACGCCTCGTCAGAAAGCAGGCCGCCTGCGCGCTCCGTTTCCAGCTGCCGTTGCAGGGCCGCGGTCTGCTCGCGCAGAAGCGGCAGCACATCCGCCGAGTCTGCATCTGTCGCCCCGCCCGCTGCAACGGCATCGCGCAGAGCCGCCAGCTTGCCGTGCGCGAACTCCACGGCGCGCTCCTCCAGCACGGCGGTGCGCACAGTGCTGCCCAGCGCGTCGGTGAGCAACCCCATGAGCGACACGCGCTCGTCGAAGGCGGCCTCGCGGGCGCGCTCCTCCACTGAGGCGTCCTCCTCGCCCGCCAAGATGCGGTCCACCTGGTAGTCTGAGCGGTACTTGGTGAACAGGTCGTAGTACACGGAAAAATGCTTGGCTATCTCGGCGTTCTGCACGTACTGGCCTATCAGCAGCTCGTCTACGGGAATACCCTGCTCCTCGTAGAGTTTCATCATGGCCGACAGGTCGTCCCACCCGCGCGCGGTGACGAACGACTTGCCGTCCACGGTGGTTTCCACCCGGTAGAAGTGGTCACGCTCGATGTCCAAGTACGACAGCACGGCCGGGTGCACGCCCGCCTCCACGGCGAACACGCGCCAAGCGGAGAAGTCCGGCTCCACGTCGATGCGCTTGAGGCGGTCCCAGGTGGCGATGTCGAAGTCATGCGCCGTGCGGTTGTACTCGGGCGGGTTGCCGGCTGTGACCACTATCCAGCCGTCGGGCACGCGGTGCCTCCCGAACACCTTGTACTGCAAAAACTGCAGCATGGCGGGCGTGAGCGTTTCAGACACGCAGTTGATCTCGTCCAAAAACAGGATGCCCTCGCGTCGTCCCGTGGCCTCCATGGCGTCGTACACCGATGCGATGATCTCGCTCATGGTGTACTCGGACACGTCGTACTCCACACCGCCGTAGGTTTTCTTTGCAATAAACGGCAGGCCGAGCGCGCTTTGGCGCGTGTGGTGCGTCATCGAGTACGACACAATGCCCACGCCCAGCTCCTGGGCGATCTG
This sequence comes from Rubneribacter sp., assembly GCF_965361815.1. Classification (NCBI taxonomy): domain Bacteria; kingdom Bacillati; phylum Actinomycetota; class Coriobacteriia; order Eggerthellales; family Eggerthellaceae; genus Rubneribacter; species Rubneribacter sp. The sequence goes on along the minus strand of NZ_CBDTNW010000115.1, from coordinate 24,204 downwards.
CTCCATGATGGCGGTCTTGCCGATGCCGGGCGCGCCCAGCAAGAACACGGGGCGCTGCCGTTCGGTGGGAAGGCGGTAGTTGCCGAACTCGTCTTTGAGGAAGTAGGCGAGCATGGCGTTTTTGATCTGGTCTTTCGCTTGGCGGATGTCCATGGTGCGTCCTTTCTAGCGCGCTGCTTCCCCGCGCTTGGGGTCTGCGGCGGATAAAGCGGATTCATCCTGCATGATGGCGGTTTCTTCAAGCACCACCTTCATCGCCCAGGGCGGCACGGTTGGGCTGGCCTGGGCGGTGAGATTGTCCACGAAGGCGAACGCCACGTCGTAGTCGGGCTTGCGGGCGGGGTAGGTGCCCTGTCCGTCGGTGAAGTAGATAAGCCCGCCCAGGTTGACAAGGTCTCCCTGGTCAAGCGCGTTGTCCACGTAGGAGAACACGGGGCGGAAGTCGGTGCCGCCCAGCCCGCGGATCTCCAGGTTGTCCAGGTAGTCGTTCAAATCGTCCAGGTTGGCGATGCGGGCGACGTCCGTGACGGCGGCGTCGCACTGCACGATGAGCACGTTCATGTCGGCGAAAAAGCTCGTCTCCTCGGCCAAGATGGCGTAGGTTTTCTCGATGAAGCGCCGCACCAGGCCGTCTTTGGTGGAGGCCGAGGTGTCGATGGCGATGACGAAGTCGCGGATGCGCTTCTCCTCCACGTACTCCAGCGGCTCGATGAGCGGCAGGTTGCCGTAACGCGTGAGGCCGTAGCAGTAGTACACGTAGTCGAACTCGTCATCGTTCACGCGAATCTGCTCGCCCATGCGCGCGAACTTGCGCAGAAACTCGCGGTAATCCTGCCGCTCGCGCGTGACGGCTTTAAGACCCATGGACAGGTTGGCTCCGTCGATGCCCCACAGCTTTATGTAGGAATCCAGCTGCACGCCCATCTCGTAGGCGACGTTTTTCCACTGGTCGCGCGCCCGGTCGAGCGTGACCGTGTCCGCGAAGCGCCCGGCGGCGGTGGCGTGGGCCTCCTCGGGGGCGTCTTTCTGCATGATGTCGTCGGGGTCCATCGCGCCGTGCGACGAGCGGCTCTTCTTGGCGTCGCGCGCCTGCTGGGGAACGTCCATGTCGATGCCGTTTTTGCCGGCCCGCGCTGCCGCTTCGGCGCCCGCGTGGCGCTCGCCCTCGTCGCGGTGCCCCTCTGCGCGGGAGGCGTCGCGCGCGGCCTCTTCGGCGGCCATGCGGTGCCAAGGAGCGTGGTCGTCCACGAAAAACGGCGCGCGCAGCTTTTCCACCTCGTGGTCGTCCAGGTTCCGGTCGAGCAGGTGGCGATAGACGGTTTCGGCTGTGACCAGGGGAAGCGCGGCATCGATGCGGGCGAGCGCGGCAAGCTGCCGAGAGGATGCGGCTGTGCGCGTGGCCGGCAGGTTCAAATCCGCGATGACCTTCTCCACCGCGATGTCGCACGCCGCGTCCCAGCGGACGGCGTCCACGTCGGTGCCGGGGAAGGGGTGCAGGAACACGTTGTGGAGGACGATGTGCAGATAGGCGCGCGCGAGCGCGGCGGGATCGTCGGCGTAGGCGCGGGCGATGCCCGCCGGGTCGTAGCGCAGATGCGCGCCGTCGGTGGCCAGGGTGGATCCGGGTGCGGGGAGGAGGGCCAGGCGCGAGAAGGCGGCGTTCATGAACCTGAGGCTCACGAGCAGCTCGTTCTTGACGAGTTCGAGGGCCTGGCGTGCAAGCGGGCCTGCGGCTTCGGCGGCCATGGTGCTCCTTCGTGCGAACGCGGCCGCGCCTTGCGGCGCGCCCTTCGGTCATCGGTCGCGACGGGGCGCGGAGCCGAACGTTTGCGCGGTTCGGCGCGGGCGAGCGACGCGTGCCGGCGGCAAGCCGGAAAGCGCGGTCGCAGCCCTTGCCTTCGCCGCTTTCCGCAGTGTAGCATGGAGCACGCCGACGGTAAACCGATGCCAAAGCAGGCTGTTTTGGGAGGTAGCACAATACTATGAACGAAAACGCGCTGGTGTTTCGGTGTGCGGACATTTCCGTGGAGGATGTCATTGAGCATGCGATCAAAAACCCGCTGAACCTTGGCGCCTCCGACGTGGACGTGGTGGAGGCGGCGCGGGCCCAGGAAGGGGAGGTGTGGTCGCCCCAGCTTCTGCCGTACCGGCCTTGGACCGAGGGCGACGCCGGCGAGGGGGCGGCCGGTGCGGCCGACGACCTTGCGTCCGTGCGCGGCGGCACCGACGGCGACCTGTTCGTGGTGGGGGCCTTGGGCATGGGCATCACCGACGAGGAGCGCGAGGAGCTGCTCGCGCAGGCCGCGCGCTTCGCGGTGGGCGGGGAGGGGGCCGCTGCCGGCGGTGCCGTTGGGGCCGGGCGCATCGATGCTGGCCTGCGCGATGCCGTCAAGGTGCGCCAGGACGCGGACGGATACGCGCTTGTGGGATTCGACCTGCGGCGTTTCGCCGAGGCGGCCGATGCGGGCGAGGATGCGGCCGTGGTTTTGCCCGCGTTCGTGGACGGCGTGCCGGTGGTGCGCATAGCCGCCGAGGCGTTCTCCCGTCGCTTCGTGCAGGGCGTGGGCATGCGGGTGCTCGTGATCCCCGACACCGTGCGCAGCGTGGCGGCGAACGCGTTTCTGGCGGTGAGCGCGCGGCGCATACACGTGGGGCGCTCGGTGGAGCTGCTGGGCGAGCAGCGCTGCGACCTGGCGGGCGTGTCGCCGCGGTTGGCGCGCCGGGAGTACTCGGTGGACGCGCGCAACAAACGCTACCTTGCCCGCGACGGCAGCCTGTACGCCGACGGAGGGCGCGAGCTTTTGTTCTTGGCGTCTCCCTACGGCGAGCGCGTGGTGCTTCCGGCGGATGCGGAGCGGGTGGCGGCTGCGGCGTTCGCCGAGGGCTGCGAGCCTCCCTCGGTGGTGGACTGCGGGGGCGCGCTTGCCCGCGTGGAAGCGCGGAACTGGGACGACGCGGTGTGGCGCTGCCCCGAGGAGGCCCCTGCGCACCGCGCGCTCGCAAAGCGCGGCGTGCGTCTTGCGGGGCCGGACGCCGTGGAGCTGGACGGCTGCTGGTACGACTTCGACGACGAGGGCGCGGTGCTGGTTGCGGGCCCGCCGCAGCCGGTGTCGGTGTCGCGGCGGTTCGCCGAGCAGGCCGCCGTGCGCGCGGTGGCCGTGCGCAAGGCCGGAGGGGACGCGGATGCCGCGGACGGCGCGCCGTCTCCCTTCGCCGCCGCAGCCGAGGCGGCCACGGAGTTCGCGGCGGCGGGCTACGCAGGTTCCACGGTGGAAGGCGTTTCTGTCGGCGAAAGCGAGGTTCTGGCGCTTCCGCGCGAGGTGGAAGGCCGGCCGCTTGTGCGCATCGGCGTGCGGGCGCTGCCGTGGGCGCCGCCGTCGGTGATCGTGCCGGACACCGTGCGCGTGATCGAGCGCGACAACGCGTGCCGTGCGACCAAGCGGCTGGTGCTGTCCGAGGGGCTGGAGGCCATAGGCGCGCACTGCTTCTGGTCGCGCAAGCTGGACGGGCCCGTTGTGGTGCCGGCCAGCGTGCGCAGCGTGGGCGAGGGGTGCTTCGAGTACGCGGTGTGCCGTCTTGCGCGCGTCGGCGCGGTGGTGCACGTGTCGGCGAACCAGCTGTCGAGCTGCTGGCTTGCGGATGCGGCCGACGGCGTGCCCTTCGACTTCGCGCGCTACGACGAGATGCTGCGGCAGGGGGAGAGCCTGCCCGACGGCCTGGGCGCGCTGCTGCATCGGCTGGCCGTTCCGTACCGCTTGGACGAGGAGACGCGAGCGGCGCTCGTGCGCGCGTTGCGCTCCCAAGGTCGGCCCGCCCTAGAACGCGTGGCGCGCGAGGGCGACGTGGCCATGGTGCGCGCGCTGGTGGAAGCGGGCTTCATCGACGACGAGGTGTTCGAGAGGCAGATTGAGCTTCTGCGCGCCTGCAACCGCACCGATTGCGTGGCCTACCTCATGGAGTTGCACCGCGAACAGCGCGAGGCCGCCAATGCCGGTGCCGCGGGCGGTGCGAAGTCTTTGCGCGATAGGTTTGCGCTGTAGGGAAGCGGCTTGCGGGCTGTGCCAGTGCTGGGCCGGGGCGTCCCTTGGGGAGGATGCTCCGGCCCGTTGTTCGGCGGTTCGCCGCCTGTTGCCCGGTTCGCGCTCTTGCCTCAACGCCGTTGCCGGGTCCGCGTTTCCGCTCCGCTTCGTTTCGGCGTCGCCGTCAGGTTCGCATTCGCGCTTCGGTGCCGCTACCAGCGCTTCACGAGCGCAAGGATGTTCTCCTTCGCGAGCTTGGCGGCCGTTTCCGGCTGGAGCTTGTCCAAAAGCTCGTAGTACTTCACCACTTCGGCGGGGTAGGTGGCCCAGTGGCCCACCTTGTCGGTGCCTATCATCAGGCGATCCGGGTGCTTCTCGATGAGGGCGACCCAATCGTCCATGGTGTTTCCGTCCCGGTAGTCGTTGGGGAAGTTGTCCTGCATGTAGTAGTCGTACACCACCCACGATATGTCGATGTAGCAGTTGGGATTGCGTTCCAAGAGTCCGTCCGCAATCTGGGTGAGGCCCTGGATTTCCACGCGGCGCGAGATTCCCACGTGCGCCCATATGATGTTGCAGTCGCGGTTGTGCTGAAGCGCGGCCTCCAGCTCGTCCAAATACAGAACGTCCTCGCAGCTCTGCGCGGTGATGTTGTGGTGCACGAGCACGGGCAGGCCCTCCTGCGCGCCCAGGTCGAACACGTCCAAAAACGCCGGGTGGTCCAGGTGCGGGGGCTCGCCGTAGGTGAGCGCCGTGAGGTCGTCGTGACGGCTCATGATCTCGCCGATGCCGCACCAGAAGTTCGGGTAGAGGCGCAAAAGCTGTTCGATATGGTCGGCCGCGAAACGGTCGTTGCCGTTGATGCCGCAGATGAACGGGAAGAAGCGCTCTCGGGTGGACGCGGGCTGCGCCAGCAGCTCCTCGGCCAGGATGAAGTCGGTGCCCGAGTAGTAATAGCAGCGGCTATCGTTGGAGAGGTAGTAGCTGGGCGCTTTCGGCGTGTGCTCGTCCCATTGCTTCGCGATGCCCATGCCGAAGATGACGGACTGCGAAACGCCCGACATGTCCTGCGCGCGGACGAGCGCGGGAAAGCCGTCGCTTTTCTCCAGGAAGTCCACGTAGTGCAGGTGGCTGTCCACTATGTCGTAGCGGATCTCCTGGGAGGGCGCTTCGATGTCTATGTCGTCGGCGACAGGCCGGGCGATGCTTTCCGCAGACGCGACGTCGGTGCCCACCTGGTCTGTGGGAAGGTCGCTCCTTCCGTCGGCGCCCTCCGCGGCTTGCGACTGCGATTGCGACTGCGTCTGCGGTTGCGCGGCGCAACCGCCCATGGCGGTCAGGGCCCCGCCGGCAAGCCCCGCCATCCCCATCTTCACAAACGAGCGGCGGGTCAATTCGTTTCCGGACATCGAATCCCTCCTGTCTTCCGTTTTTCGACGCGCATCGGCTCCGGCCCTCCTTGTTTCCCCGTCATGGACATAGTACCCTGCAAACAACCCCCCCCAAGCCCGAAGATTCAACCTTCTCAGTCTTTTCGCGATCACTACGGTAAAGAAGTCTTCCATTCACGGATTCCTTACCGTTGTGTCAGGCGATAGCGTTGTGAGGGCACACTCGCGCCAATATATAAAACGTTTTGGGCTTCGGTGCGTGTTTCCTCTGTTAAACGGGCGCGTATCCCGAAGAGACGCTGCTCATTGGGGCTGCCGAAAGCGTATGGAATGGTAGCGATGCTCGGATCAAGATAAGCATTGATGTTGGCAGCAGGCTCGTTGTCGCCATGTCCGAGCATCTATCAAGCGCGCTTGAGAACGTTTTCATAACCGATAGCGACATACGCCATATAAAGCGCAAGCATGGCACCAACGAGGAGGAGCGTGGTCAGGTTGCCGTCAAACCCTCGGACTTTGGGCGCATACCCACAGTACTGAACGAATTCGACACCTGCGAGCACACCGACACTGACAAGCTGGGAAACAAAAAGTTTCTTCTGACGAAGAACATGGGGCACACCGTTTATTTAGTCACGATTCAACGTGGCAAGCGTAAACTGGAGATCAAAACGATGTGGAAGAGAAGGTCGGGTGCCTCGTGCTAGCCGATGTGGCTCCCTTGGGCTTACGTCCGAAACGACCCCGACGATATGGTCATTATATCAATCGGTTGCGATTGCGTGAATACGGAATGCAAGACGCATACAATAGACACGCAGCCGAAACTGAGGGCTTGAATCGTCGAAACCGAAGCTGAAGTAGGTTGTGAAGATTCGGGCTTTTCCAGTGTGCGGATCTGTTCTGCATGCTGGAATTTCTGCGGGAAAAGACGCCTGCCGCATTCTGCTGAGCAAGTCGGAGGAGATCTTCTTCTAAGGCTGGCGGCGTCTGAAAAAAGACCACCTCCAGACTGTTGATCGCCTAAAAGAGAACTGATCAGGTTTCATGGAGTGCTTGCGGCTTAGATCGTTCGTCACGAGGCTCCGAACATCCTTGCTTCCACCGGCCGTTCGCAAGAAGTGTCAGAGCGGTGTCGGCGGCTCTTGTTCGGGTGGATCGACCTCGCTTGGGTGGCCGCTGCTGGTATACTGGGGCATCGACGAAACATGATGCCGCGAGAGGTGTGCGATGATCGACGAGATCCAGGTTGAGAACCTTGCGCTCATACGGCGCGCGACGCTCGAGCCGGCGCGTGGGCTGACCGTGCTCACGGGCGAGACGGGCGCGGGCAAAACGGCGCTGCTTTCCGCGCTCAAGCTGCTCATGGGCGAGCGCGCCGACAAGGGGGCCGTGCGCGACGGCGAGGACGCGCTCGTGGTGTCGGGGCGGTTCTACCAAGAGGGGCTCGATCCGGCCGATCCCGCGTCCGAGCTGGTGGCGGTGCGCCGCGTGGGGGCCGACGGGCGGTCGCGCGTGAGCATCGACGGGCGCATGGCCGGCGTGGGCGAGTTGGCGGATGCGGTGGCGCCTGCGATCGATCTGTGCGGCCAGCACGAGCATCAGCGGCTTATGAAGCCGGCGTCGCATGTGCGGATGCTCGACGCGTGGGCGGGCGAGGCGGTCGCGACGGCGCGGGAGGCGTACGAAAAAGCGTTCGCCCAGGCGGTGGAGACCGCAGCCGAGCTTGATCGGGTGCGCGAGGCGGGCGAGGCGTCGTCGGCGAAGCTTGACGAGGCGCGCTTCGTGCTCGCGCGCATCGACGCGGTGGGTCCGCGCGAGGGCGAGTACGACGATCTGGCGGCCGACCTCGCGCGCGTGGAGAACGCCGAGGCTCTGGCCACGGCCGCGAACGCCGCGCACGAGGCGCTTGCGGGGGAGGGCGGCGCGCTCGACGCCCTGAACGCGGCCGCGTCCGCGCTCGACGGGGCGGCGCGCCACGACGCCGCGCTCGGAGCGCTCGCTGAATCGCTGCGCGAGGCGGGCTACGTGCTGGAGGACGTGTCCCGCGAGGCGCGCGACTACCGCGACAACGTGGAGTTCGACCCGGAGGCGCTCGCGCAACAGCAAGAGCGCATGGCGGCGCTCCAGGGCCTTCTGCGCGCGTACGGCCCGCGCATGTCCGATGTGCTGGCCAAACGCGAGGAGGCGGCCGACCTGGTGTCGCTGGTGGACGACGCGGCCGAGCGCGAGCGCGCCGCGCGAAGCGCGTGCGACGCGGCCGAGGCGGCGCTTGCGCAGGCGGCCCGCGCTTTGGCCGCAGCGCGTGGGGAAGCCGCCCCCGCCTTCGCCGCCGCCGTCACGGAGCAGATGGCGCGTTTGGAGATGGGCGGCGCCCAGCTTGTGTGCGATCTGCGTCCGCTCGACCGCGCGCAGTGGACGCGCACGGGTCCGCAGGCGGTGGAGTTTTTGTTCCGCCCCGGCGCCGGCATGCGGGCGCGCCCGCTTGCGCGCATCGCGTCGGGCGGCGAGGCGAGCCGCGTGATGTTGGCCGTGAAAGTGGTGCTGGGCGCGGCAGACGAGGTGGGCACGCTTGTGTTCGACGAGGTGGATGCCGGTGTGGGTGGCTCGACCGCCGTGGCGCTGGCCGATGTGCTGGCCGACCTCGCGCGCACGCACCAGGTGATCGTGGTCACGCACCTTGCGCAGGTGGCCGTGCGCGGGCAAGTCCACTACGTGGTGCGCAAGACCAAGGGCGAAGGCGACGTGCCCGAGACGGACCTGCGTCGCCTGGCCGCAGACGAGCGCCCCGCCGAGATCGCCCGCATGCTCTCCGGCGACGCGACGGAGACGTCCCTCGCCCATGCCCGCGAGATGCTCGCCGCTGTTCGGTAGCTCTCCGCCCGGCGTTCGCTCGGCGTCCGCTCGGCAGCGCCGCGCGGCGGGTTTCGCGCCTCGCGGGCGGAGGCGCGGGACGCAACGCCGTCTGCCGGGGCGTCAGCGCATGACGACGGGCAGCGAGCCTTCGTCGCCCGCAGGTTTCTTGGCCCCGTCATCTGCCGGGGCGGCTTGCGCGTTCGCATCGCGCTTCTCCAGGTACATGCTCATGGTGTGCTGCGTGATGTCCGAGCGGTTGATGACGCCCACCACCTGGCCCTCGTCCAGCACGAGCACCTTCTTGAGATGGTTTTCGCCCAGCACGCGGCACACCTCGGTCAAATCGGCGTGCGCGTCCACGCCGATGATGCCCCGGGCCCCGATGCTTTTGGCCGGCATGTCCATAAGCTCGTCGAGCTTCTGCCCGAAGTCGCGCGAATCCGACCGGACGGTCTGCACTATCATGACCACCGGGTCCATAACCGAAGCGCTGCGCGTTGCCAGAAAGCGCATGATGTCGCCGTCGGACACGAATCCCACGGCCTTGCCCTGCGCGTCCACGAGCGGCGCGGCGCTGATGCCCTTGTCCACCATGAGCTTCATGGCTTCGGCCACGGTGGCGTCGGCGGGCAGCGTGTACACGTCGCGCTTCATGACGGATTCGAGCACCGTGCGGCGCGCGTTGCCCTTGTCGCGGGCGGCCGTCTCGCCGGGCTTGTCCTTCACCAGCGTCACGGTCATGATGAACCCGATCAAGCACAGCAGGCCCGCCACCGCAAACGCCATGTCGATGCCGAAGAAGCTGGCCGCGGGCTCTCCCATGGCGGGCGAGGCCAGGTTGGTGGCGATGGTGGACGCCGACACGATGATGGCCGTGCCCAGAGAACCCGCCACCTGCCGGAACGTGTTGTTCACCGAGGTGCCGTGGTTGACCAGCTCGTTGTCGAGCGCGTTCATGCCCCAGGTGGTGATGGGCATGTTCACCAGCGACAGCGAGAACAGGCGCAGCGTGTAGACGACGGTGAGCATGATGATGCCGGTGCTCGGCCCCAAAAACGCGAAGCAGAACGTGGTGAGCGCGAGCATGCCGGTGCCGATGAGGCTCAAGATGCGCGGGCCGTGCTTGTCGAACAGGCGGCCGGCCACCGGTCCCATGGCGCCCATCACAATGGCGCCGGGCAGAAGCACCAGGCCGGACACCGTGGCCGAGTAGCCCATGAGCGACTGCAGGTAGATGGGCATGAGGATGCCGCCGGCCAAAAGCGCGCCCTGCACCAGCATGCCGATGATGGTGGCGATGAGGAACTTGCGGTTTTGCAGCACGCGCACCTGCAGCATGGGACGCTCCATCGCCAGCTGGCGGCGGAAGAACAGCACCAGCGCCACAACGCCCACCGCAGCGCCCACGGCCGCGTCGATGCTCAAACCGTACGACCCGATGGTGGAAAGCCCGTAGAGCAGCCCGCCGAAACCGAGGGTGGACATGATCACCGAGGGCACGTCCAGCGTGACGTCCTTGTTGGTGTCGCCGCCTTTCTGCAGCGCGAACGCGGCGATGACCACCACGGTCGCCGACAGCGCCGTGATGATGTAGAACAGGTCGTGCCAGGTGTAGCTGTCGATGATGACGCCCGCCACGGTGGGGCCGATAGCCGGGCCGAACGCGATGACCACACCGAACAGCCCCATGGCCGTGCCGCGCTTCTCCACGGGGAAGGTCCACATGAGCACGGTCATCACCAGCGGCATGAGGATGCCCGCGCCCGCCGCCTGCACAAGGCGCCCCAGCAACAGCACGGCGAAGTTCGGCCCCCAGCCGGCCAAGAAGCTCCCTAGCGTGAACACGGTCATGGAGACCAAGAACAGGCGCTTGGTGGTGAAACGGTCGGTCAGAAACGCCGTGATGGGAATCATGATGGCGTTCACCAGGGTGAACCCAGTGGTGAGCCACTGCGCGGTGGCGGCGTCCACGCTCATCTCCGCCATGACCGACGGTAGGGCCGGGGCCACGACGGTTTGGTTGAGCACGGTGACGAACGTGCCGAACACGAGGACGGCCAACATGACGATCTGCTTACGCGTAAGACCCATAGAGCGTGTTCCTTCCGATGCGTGAGGTGCTGCCGCAAACAAAGGCGTCCTCGGGGAGGGCTTGCGCCCGGCCCCGAAGACGCCCCTGTCGGCGGCTCCGGTAATTTACACCCAGTATAAATATTCATTCGGTAAAAGAAAAGTGCTCGAAACAGAAGTTGTGGTACCCTGCACGGAAACGGCACATCGGCATCGTCATCGTCGGGAGGCGGAACGTAACGTGGATCAGGAGCATGCAGCTTCGGAAGGGCTTAGGTACCGCAAAAAGCTCAAAGCTCGGCTTGCGGCGGAGCGGGCGGCGCTCGAACTGGTGCTGGAGCGGGGCTTCGACGGGGTGACGGTGGAGGACATCTGCGCCCGCGCCGAGATATCGAAAAAGACCTTCTTCAACTACTTCCCGTCGAAGGCGGCCGCCGTCACAGGCCGGTTCAACGCGTTTCCCGATGACGAGCGGCTGACGGCCGTCCTTGCGGAGCAGAGCGAGGCATGCTATCTGGATGTACTGGTGGACGTGGTGGGCGCAAGCTTGGCGTCGGATGAGGACGAGGACGTTGCGGCCCTGCGTCGCGAGGCGCTGTGCGCCATGCCCCAGCTGTTCTTCCAGGGCCAGCGCGACCTGCTGGCCGTGCAGCACTCCATAGCGTCCGCGTTGCGCTCCCATCTGGCCGAGCACCCTGATCGCCGCATGCTCGCCGGCCAGTCGGTGGAAGAGGAGGCGCTGGTGGCCTCGTCCACCGCCATCGGCCTTGCGCGCACGCGCTCCATGCTGCGCGTTCATGGCGACGGCGAGCCCACGGCCGCCGAGACCCGTCGTCTCATCATGGCCTACCTCGCCGCCGGGGAGTGAGCGGCGGGGCAGGGCGCGATCGCGGGCTGACCGCGAACGGCGCCCTGCGGCACGCGCGGGTCGGCTTGCCGCGCAAGGTCCCGCAGGCGCCTTGAAGGGCTTGACCCGGCGGGCGGGACCCGTCGACGCACCCGGCCAGGGGGGCGTGGCCCGGGGTTCGGCAGACGCGTGCTTGCGGCAACGTCGGTTTCGCAGAGAGGGGAAGCCGCTTTCGTAACTGCCTGCGCGTTTCGGTGCCCACGCCATGTCCGCGCCCTCGCAGCTCCTTGCATTTGAGAAGGTGCGCTCTCTTGCGGCGGCCAGATTGCCCCAAATTCCTCTTGACAGCATTCCGGAGCGTTGTGCTATAGTTTGCGCCACAACTGAATACCTCAAACCGATGAGGCGAAAGTCAAGCCGTCATGAGCACTCACAGAGAGCGGGCGTAGCTGGGATTCCCGTAGGAAGCTGGGCGGTAAATGGTTCGCCGAGGGAAAGGGGAAAGGAAGCCGGATGCAGACGCAAGCGCTGCAGAAAGCGACCGAGTATCTGGACCGTGAGCCTGCGTCAAGGGCAGAACATGTGTTGGCATGTTCGTGAGAGGGTTCTGCATTGCAGAGCCAATAAAGGTGGCACCGCAGGTTGAAGACCTGTCCTTTATCTCGAAGGACAGGTCTTTTTTGTTTGCGGCTCTTTGTTGGACGGCAATGGGGGGTTCCTCGTCAGCGAAGCGCGTGCCGGCAAAAGGATGACGCCCCGGGAGGGGCAACGACCGGCGGGAAGCTCCGCCAAGAAAGGACTGAGGAACATGGAACAGCAGATCAAGCGCGAGGTTGCAACGCAGGTGGCCGCTGTATCGCCTGTCGGGGCGCGCAAGCGCGAAGTGGCCGCGCCGCAAAAACAGGCGGGGCTTTCCACACAGGACCTTATCCTCATCGCCGTGCTGCTGGCGGCGGGTGCGGTGCTCAAACTCACGGTGGGTTCGCTGCTTTCGTCCATGGGCATGAAGCCCAACTTCATCATCGCCATGTACTGCCTGGCCATCGTCTTGACGCGGCCGAAGGTGGGGCAGGCGGTTGTCATCGGTCTTTTGGCCGGGCTTGTGTGCCAAATTCCCCTGCTCAACGCCACGCCGCTTTTGAACATCCCCTCCGAGGTGCTGGGCGCGCTCGTGTGCGGCCTGCTGGTGAGGGTGCCCATGGAAATCGGCGACAAGCTGGACCTCAATCCGCTGGTGAACACGTTTGCCTCCACGCTGGTGTCCGGCGGCGTGTTCGCGTTTTTGTCGGTCTGCATCAACGTGATGTCCACGGGTGGCGACATGATGGTGGCGCTGGCAACGTATGCTGCCATCGTGCTGGGCACGGCCACGTTCAACGCGGTGCTGGTGCAGATTTTGGCGCTGCCGCTCAAGAAGGTTTTGAAGCGCTAAGAGTTCCGGCGGTCTACCGACCGCCGGAACCGCCCGACGCTGCGGCTTCGCGGGGTGCCTCATCTTGCCGCAATGGCGAAGGCTCGCGTGCCGAAGTACGCGTCACCTGCGCCATTTCGGCAATCTGAGGCACCGCGCGAACCCTCGCTGACATTTGTTCGACCTGTGCCATTTTGTTCAACCTGTGTCGTTTTACTCAACCGGTACCGTTTTGTTCAACCTATATCGTTTTGGTAACCTCCATCGTTTTAGAAAGGCGCCCTATGATAGAAATCACTGACTTTTCGTTTCAATACCGGGAGGGCGGTGAGCCAACGGTGCGCGACATCAACCTCTCCATTCCGGCGGGGACGTTTGTAGGCATCACCGGCCCGGCGGGTTCGGGCAAGTCCACGCTCACCTACGCCATGAACGGCATCGTGCCGCACTGCTATCCGGGCGATTTCTACGGGTCGGTGCTGGTGGGCGGGCTGGACACCTGCGAGACGGCGCTCACCGACCTCTCATGTGCGGTGGGAAGCGTGTGCCAGGATGTGGACAGCCAGTTCGTGACGCCGGTGGTGGAAGACGAGGTGCTCTACGGGATGGAGAACTTCGGGGTGCCGCGCGACGAAATGGAAACCCGCCTGGAACGGGCGCTCGCCGACATGGGCATAGCCGATCTGCGCGAGCGAACCATCGCATCGCTTTCCGGCGGGCAGAGGCAAAAGGTGGCCATCGCCTCGGTGCTGGCCATGGAGCCGAAGGTGCTCGTGCTGGACGAGCCGACCGCCGAACTTGATCCAGCCAGCTCGCAGAGCGTGTTCGACCTGCTGGTTTCCTACGCGCGCACTCATGGAACCACGGTTGTGGTGGTGGAGCAGAAGATCGCGCTCCTTTCGCGCTATGCCGATATGCTGGTGGTGGTTGAGGGCGGGCGCATCCGCTTTGCCGACGAGCCAAGGCAGGTGCTTGCTCATGCCGATGAGCTGCTGGAGATCGGGGTGAACTGCCCGCGGTCAACCACGCTGGTAAATCGTTTGGCCGACAGGGGCGTGTGCGAGCGTGCGGCGGTGCGCACGGTGAGCGAGGCGTGCGATGCGTTGGAGCGGGTGGTCGCATGAGCATGGTGGAGTTTCGGGAGGTGCGCGCGTCCTACGAGGCGGCGCTTCCCGTCTTGAAAGGCGTGAGTTTCGCCATTGAGCAGGGGGAGTTCGTGGCGTTTGCAGGCACGAACGGCGCGGGCAAGTCCACCACCATGCGTCTGGTGAACGGCCTTTTGAAGCCGGATGCGGGCCAGGTGCTGGTGGACGGCGTTTCCACCACCGAGCTTAAGACGAGCCACCTGGCGCGCACGGTGGGCTTTTTGTTCCAAAACCCCGACAGCCAGATCTGCTGCAACACGGTGCGCGAGGAGCTGCTGTTCGGCTTCAAGGCGCTCGGGTTGGCGGGGAAGGGCGCCGCTTTCGAGGACGCGCAACAAGCCGAGGAGCGCGTTGACGAGATGATCCGCGAGTTCGGCTTCAACCCCGACGTCGACCCGTTTCTGCTCAACCGGGGCGCGCGTCAGCTGCTGGCGCTCGCCTCCATCGTGGTGCTCGCGCCGCCGGTGGTGGTGCTCGACGAGCCGACGACGGGTCTGGACTATCGGGAATGCACGAAGGTGATGAACATCGTGCGCCGTATGCACGAGGCGGGGACGACGGTGCTCATGGTGTGCCACGACATGGAGGTGGTGGCCGACTACGCGAAGCGCTGCATCGTGATGAACGACGGGCGCGTGGTTGACGACGGTCCCGTGTTCGAAGTGCTGCGCAACCGCGACACGCTGGCGCGCGCCTCGCTCATGCCGCCGCAGGTGGTGGATGTGTCTTTGGAGCTTGCGCGCCGTGTGCCGAGTTTGGCGGAAGGCCCGGTGGGGAGGGCGAACACGCTCGAGGACATGGTGGAAGCGGTGGCGACGGTTGCGGAAGGAGGGCTCGCATGAGCGCGTTTTTGGAGTACGTGCCGGGGGAAAGCCCGCTGCACCGCATGAACCCCGTGGCGAAGCTGGGCGCGGCGGCTCTGTTCGCCGTTGCCTGCTTTTGCACGAGCAGCCTGGTGTTTTTAATGGCGTTGCTGGCGGCGGGGCTTGCACTGGCGGCAATGTGCGGCATGGTGCGGCAGACGCTCGGACTGGTGCGGGCGGTGCTGGCGTTCTCGCTGATTTTGGCAGTGGTGCAGCTGCTCACAACGCCCGCAGGCGTGCAGCTTGTGCAGCTGCCGTGGGGCTACATCGGCACGGGAAGCCTGCTTGCGGCGCTCACGACCATCGTGCGTCTTGCGGCGGCGGCCATACCGCTCTTTTTGGTGTTCTACGTGACCAAAACCAACGACCTTGCCAACGCGGCGGTGAAGGTGCTGCACGTGCCGTACAAGTACGCGTTCACGTTCACCTCGACGGTCCATTTCATCCCCGTGTTCATGAACGACATGAAGGGCGTCATGGAGGCGCAGACGGCGCGCGGGGTGGAGTTCGACCGCGGCGGCATCGTGCAGAAAGCGCGGCTCATGGTGCCGTTGTGCGTGCCGCTTCTGGTGTCGTCGGTGCGCAAGACCAACAGCGCCGCCATCGCCGCCGAGGTGCGCGGCTTCAACCTGCGCACGGCTGCGAGCGGCTACAAGGAGTACCCGATGCGGGTGCTGGACGCGACGGCGCTTGCGGGCGGCGCCCTGCTGGTGGCGCTGGCCGTGGCGTTGGGATAGGAGGCGAGCGCGAGGTTGCTCGGTGCGATGAGGCGACGCCGCAAGGAACGCTTTGCCGCGTTGTTCGAGGTATCGGCGTTTGCGTGCGGGCTTTATGCTGGCGGCGGTTCAGCGGAGGGCATGTGGGGGTATGCGCATGAAACATGCCTGGTGGTATGCGGAGGATCTGCGCGTAAAAAGTCGTTCTGGCGCGTGAACGGTACACGGGCGTCTGGTTGATCCAAAGTGTTGTTGCGTATAATTTTCCTGAGGCGTAGAGGGTGAGTCGTTGCTTTGGATAAAAAGCCCCCCGCGTCGTAGTGTTCCTGCAACAAAGGAGGACGTATGGAGAAGGCCAAAGCGCTTGGAATCGTCCGCACAAGACACAGGGTGCTTCGCGGATGCATGGCGTTTGCGCTGGCGTTCGGGCTGTGCGGGGTGGCTCCAACGGCGGCTCTTGCCGACGAGCAGTCGGAGGTTTCCGAATGGCAGGCAGCAGTTGGCCAGATGGATGCAGCAACGTATCAGCCTTATTCATATGCGGATGCATCTGACACGCCGGCGCCCGCCGCGAATTCGCTGGAGGAAGAAGCAACCCTAACCGGTGCGTCTATCACCAATTCTGAATTCGACTTGCGCGACTACGGTTTGGTGACGCCCGTAAAGCTTCAGAACCCTTGGGGCACCTGCTGGGGATTTGCCGCTATCGCCGCAGCCGAGTCGTCCATTCTCGCCGACATGTGGCGGGCGGGCGGCAACTATCGGGCAGAGTTGGTGCTGGGCACGCCCCGAGAGGAGGATGCGCAGTCCACGCTGCTTGCTCTGTCAAACGCTCATGATACGTTCGCGCAGGCGCAGAAGGCGGGCTTGAAGGCAGGCCCCAAGGCGGAAACGACGCCGATTGCGAGCAAGAAGGACCCGTCCACGCTCGTCAGGACGGGCGACGCCGCGCAGTCTGTCGCGGCGGGAACGGTGCTCCTCGCGGCAATGGCAAGTGCGCTGACGGCGGCGGCCGCGTACCGGAGGCGCAAACAGCAGTAAGGATGCGCTGACGTGCTTTGTGCGTTGGTGACGCAGGCTCGGTGGGTGCATGACGCGCCCGCCGAGCCTGCTTCTTTGTGTTGCCGGAAATGGAAGATAGGGGCGCGTTGTCAAAGGTCGCCCCGTTGGGCGGTGGAGGGATCGCTATAGCTTGCGTTGGTGTTTCAAAGGCCAAGAAGCGCGCGGTAGATGCTCTCGTCGGCGTCTCCGAACACGTCGAACACGACGCGCAAGGGGCGGGCGGGCAGGGTTTTGCCGTTTGGCGCGTCCGTTGGGCGGCGGGCCTGCTGCTCGTCGAGCCAGGCGCGCACGGTGGCGACCGCGATACGCGCCGCCTCTTGCTGCGGGAAGCCGAACTCGCCGGTGCTGATGCAGCAAAACGCGATGGTGCGGCAGGCGTGTTGCGCGGCGGCGTCCAGGCAGCTGCGGTAGCACTGGGCCAGCTGCGTGCGATGGGCGGCGGTGGGCGAGCCGTTGGCGATGGGTCCCACGGTGTGGATGATCATGCGCGCCGGCAGGTTGAACGCCGGTGTTGCCTTGGCGCGCCCCGTGGGCTCCTCGCAGCCCTGCTCGCGCATGAGGCGCGCGCATTCCAGGCGCAGCTGCACGCCGGCATAGGTGTGGATGGCGTTGTCGATGCAGTGGTGGCCGGGAATCCAGCAGCCCAGCATGCCGCTGTTCGCGGCGTTCACGATGGCGTCTGCGGCCAAGCGGGTGATGTCGCCGCGCCAGAGCGCGAGCCGTGGGTCGGCGGGGCAGGGGGGAAGGGTGGCGGCATCGGTTATGCCTGCTTGCGCGATGAGTCCTTGCAAAAACCGGTCTTGCACAGCAAGAAACTCAGGGGGCGCGGGCAGGGGCTCGCGCGTGTTGACGAGGGCGCGAAACCGCTCCCACGTGCGGTCAAACCACACAGAATCGCTGCGCGGCTCCACGGCTGAGGCGCCCATACCGCGCTCCTCTTGCAGGTAGTTCACCAGGTAGGCGAGGTCGGTTGCGTGCTGGTCCATAGTGGTTGCCTTTCTCGGCTGCTCAAGGCGGGCCGGCTAAGCGGGTGGCTGCGGGCCCCCAACGCAGGAAAGACGCGTCGAAGCCCGGGGCGTTTCTGCAGCAAGACCAGCTTACAACCGAACAGATTCGCACGCAAACAGGCGCGATTGAAGCTCATGTCTCCTCTATTCAAGCCTGTTGCTAAAACTGCTAAAATGAACTAAAAAAACTAAACCAACCTAAAGAAACTAAACAGAACTAAAAGATCTAAAAGCAAGCAACGTTCGCTTGCGGAAGAGGAGATAGGGTATGCGTAATCCGTTCACGCCGAGTTTTGGACAGGTGCCGCCTTTGATGGCGGGTCGTGAGGTTATTCTCGCCGACATGCAACACGCTTTTGATGAGGGCCCGGGTGATCCGAATCTGTGCACCATTTTTACAGGTGCGCGCGGGACGGGCAAAACGGCCCTCCTGCTCGATTTATCGGCTGAAGCCGAGCAGCGTGGTTGGATAGCTGTGAATGCCACGGCTATTCCGGGTATGCTTGAAGATGTGTTGGAACAGGCACTGCGCAAGGGGGCGCATCTGCTTGAAAAGCAGGGGAGTGTGCGGTTGACTGGTGTGACGTTTGCGCGTGCGCTCGGTTTGCAGTGGGAGTACGCAGCGGCTGCTCCCGGCAACTGGCGCAGTCGTATGACCGATGTGCTTGAAAAGCTGCATGAGCATGGGGTCGGGTTGCTTGTCACCGTGGACGAAGTGGATCCGGAACTTGACGAGATGATTGAGCTTTCGGCGGTGTATCAGCATTTCGTTGGTGAAGGGCGCAAGGTGTCGCTGCTCATGGCGGGGCTGCCTCATAAGGTGTCGAGGCTGCTTGGGCACCAGACGGTGTCGTTCCTTCGGCGCGCTTGCCAGCACAGACTTAATGCGGTGTCTGACGCTGACGTACGGCGGGCGCTTCGGGGCACCGTCGAACTGTCGGAGAAAGCTATTGGCGACAAGGCTCTTGATGCGGCGGTTTCTTCCATCGGGGGATTTCCGTTTATGATGCAACTCGTTGGCTTTCGCTTTTGGCAGGCGGCCGGGGATGAGCGTACGGTTTCTCTCGAACACGTGCAGCAAGGGGTAGAACGTGCCCGAGAGGACATGGGCGAGCGCGTCTTGCGTCCGACGCTTGACGAGCTATCGGCAGCCGATCTTGAATTTTTGGTCGCCATGCTTGCGGATGACCGCGTGAGCGAGGCATCGGAGTTGGTGGAGAGGCTGGGGAAATCGTCGGGCCATGTGTCAACGTACAAGCGCCGCTTATTGGAGCACGGAGTGATAGACGCTAGTCCGCGCGGCACGTTTTCGTTCGCCCTGCCTATGTTGCGCGAGTATCTTCCGGTTTATTTGGAGGAATCGCTGTAAACCAGGTCGTCAGTGGATGCCATGTTTGGCACCCACTGACGTTTCCGTGCCTGTTTCGCTTGTTATCTAACCTCAATAGCTGGCGAGGCGACGCGCTTCTCGTGCTTTGTTGCCGTCAGCTTAACGAGTGCGACGGCGAGGGCGCAGGCGCCGAGGGTGAAAAGGGCGCCTACCGGGCCGGTGGCTGCAAGGCTGCCGGTGCTCACCACCGCGCCGCCAACGAGCGAGCCGAACGCTATGCCCGCGTTGAACGACATGGGATGGAGCGAGGCGGAAAACGTCACGGCTGCCGGGTAGTCTGTTCGCGCGACGTTTTGATAGAGCATCTGCACGGTGGAGTTCATGACGTACATGAGCAGCGCCACCACAAGGACATTGGCGATGGCGGGCAGGCCCGAGGGGATGGTGACAGCCAGCAGAGCGAGAGCGACTGCGTGCAGGGCGAACGTGACGGGCAGGGCGCGCAGGCCGAAGCGCTCGGCTATCCAACCCGACAACAGGTTGGACCCCACGCATGCCGCGCCCACGAGCAACAGCACGGCGCTCACACCGACGCTGTCAAGGCCGACGGGCCCTTCGAGCACGGGCGTCAGATAGGTGTGGAACACGTAGGTGCCCGCCGCGCCCAGCAAGATCATCGCGGTGTTCGCGAGCGCGCGGCCGTCGCCGAGAATGCGAAGCTGGGAGCGCAAGGCGGGCGACGTCCTTTCGGCTGCGGAGGTGGCGGAGGCGCCTTGCCGGGGCAGGGAGGGCAGCAAGGCCGCGCTCACGGCTAGGCCGAGCACGAGCACGCACACATAGGCGGTCTTCCAGCCAAATGCGTCCGCGAGCAGAGTTCCCACGGGCACGCCGACCACGCTCGACACCGAGAAGCCGGCCAGCAGCAGCCCGATGACGCGCGGGGCGCGCGTGTTGCCCACGATGTCGGGCACGTAGGTCATAGCTATAGCCAGAAGCGTGCCGGAGGTGACGGCGGGCATGAGGCGCGAGACAACCAGCAGCGCGTAGTCATTGGCGAACAACGTGAGAAGGTTGCCCGCGTTGAATACGACAAGCAATGCGGCCGTCAGCCCCAAGCGGTCGGCGTGCGCCGACGCAAGCGAGATGATGGGGGTGGCCACCGCGCAGGCAAGCGCGTAGTAGCCCACCAGGTCGCCAACGGCAACAAGGGGCGCGCCTATCCCTTCGGCCACATCGGGCGTGATGCCGATGAGCACGAACTCGGCGAAGCCGAGCGCAAAGGCAAGCGCTACGAGCAGCGCCGATACAAGGCCGGCGCGTGCGGCAGGGACGGGGGAGGCAGCGGGCATGGCAGTTCCTTTCAACGATTTCGTTCGCCCCTTACGGTAACGTTGCCGGCAAAGAATAGCCAATGCTTATATTCGATTGTTAGTTATTCCTTATAGGCATGATAGGGAGAGGGAGCGGCACCCTTCCCAGGTTTACAGCTCGCGCACGAGGGCGAGGGAGCGCATGATCCATTCGCGGGCGCCGGCAAGGCGGTAGCCGGTGAAGCCGGCCTCTTCAAGCAGGGCCTGCACGGTTTGCTCGGAGATGTCGAGGTTCGCAAGCTTGCCGAACTTGACGCCGCGCGCGGCGACGTCGCGCGCGTGGTCCCAGTAGGTTCCCGCGTATCCGAACGTGGTGGCGTGGGTTGCGGGGTCTTTGATGGCCGCCCGCACCATATCCTCGGTGTCCTCGTAGAACAGGCTGCGACCGTTGTCGTAGAGCGGGTAGAACGATTCGCCTTCGGTGTTGATTTTGAGTGCCATGTTCGACAGGTGTCGGTCGTCTTGTCTGGTGACGAAGTCGAGCAGCACCATGCGGTAGAAGTCGTCGGCGTATGCGGGCCGCACCGTGAGCAGGTTGTCCAGCTCGTTTTTGCCGCGCGGACCGTTGAACAGCCTGCGCATGTGCACCAGGTACTCCTCGGCGAAATCGTATACGAACTCCGAGAACACGGAGTTGGCATCGAAACGGCGTGCGGGGCAGCAGGGGATTCCCATCTCCTGTGCGAGCAGGTAAACGGCTATCTCGGACTCAACGTCCGCAGTCAGCGGACTGATGCGCTGCTTGACAATGCCGTAGCGCCCTTCGAACGCCGCGTAGCGTTTGACGTTGAAGCCCTCGGGGGTGTTCACGCTGTCACCCTCGGCGTCGATGCGGTGCAGGAACACCGATTCAAACACGTCGGTTGTCGCATCGGAGAGTTTGTCATCTGCGCGGGCTGCCAGCCATAGTTCGTCTCGCGGGTGAATGGCGTGCGTCGCATCGGCCAGTTTGAACGTGTCGTATTCGGAAAGGCCGCATCTGAACAGCAGCTTTCCAATGTCGCGACGTTGCGGGCTGACAATGCGCTCGGAGAGAAATTCCAGGAACGCGGAGGAGCTCCATGACGGCGCGCCCTGAGTGCAGAGCGCCACTGTTGGGTTGAGGTCGGCGTTCACGAAGGAGACGGAAAGGTCGCGGCGCACGATGCCCACGACGTCATCATTCCATTTCAGATAACGAAACGCATCCTCGCTCATCGATCCCTCCCCTCGGCGCGCTGGTCTGCCGTTTGTCCTCATTCTATCATGCGCGGAAAGCGCTCGTTTTGTTGCGTGCAGCGAGGCGCTCGTTCTGCTTGCCGCATGTTGCAGTTTGGGTGCCCGTTCTGCTTGTCGGGCGTGGTGACCTGGCTACTGATTGGGGTGTTCGCTCCATTTAGCGGATGTGGCGGCTCGAGTGCTGCTTCGGGTGTCTGCTTTGCTTGCGTTCCGGGGCTTCGCGCATCGCGGACCAGCTACCGGCCCACTTCCTTGCGCAGGCGTTCCAAAAACAGCTTGGCAGCAGGGGAGAGGGTGCGGTGGCGTTTCGCAGCGATGCACGCGTCCAGCGTGAGGGCCGGCTCGACCGGGCGGAACGCAAGGCCGCGCGCGTTTTGCGCATCCACAAGGCCGTCGATGCAAAACGCGTAGCCCAGTCCTCGCTCTACAAGAAACGTCGCGTTCGTAAGGAGGTTGTAGGTGGCCACGATATGAAGCGCGCCGAAGTCGGCGCCGAACCAGTCGAGGCGCTGGTGCCCGCTGTAGGGTTGGTTGGGGAAGATGAGCGGCACCTGTTTAAGGTCGTCAAGCGTCACCGAACCGCGCTCGGCCAGCGGGCAGTCTGCGGGCATGAGCAGCCCGTAGGTGTCGCGCATCCCGAGGTCCAGGTAGTCGTACTTGTCCCGATGCAAAGGACCCAGCAAAAGCCCGAAGTCCAAAAGCCCCTCGTCAAGCCGCTTCATCACCTCCTCGGCATCCCCGCTGTGCAGGTGCAGGCGCATCTCGGGGAAGTCCGCGCGCAGGCGGGCGAACACGTCGGCGACGAACTCCATGACGCGCGTCTCGCCGCAACCGAGGTACACGTCTCCGCCGAGGGTGCCCTCCTCGCTGCGCAATGCGGCCTCCGTGCGCTCCATGAGGTCGATCATCTCCTGGGCGCGGGCGCGCAGGTAGGTTCCCTCGTCGGTGAGCGTGACCTGCTTCTTGCCGCGCACGAGCAGCTGCACGCCCAGCTGCCTCTCGAGGTCCATCATCTGCTTGGACAGCGTGGGCTGCGTGACGTGCAGCGCCGCCGCTGCGCGCGTGATGCTCTGCTCGCGGGCCACCGCTAGGAAGTAGCGCAGCAGACGTGTTTCTATCATAGCTTCTCCTGTCATGCCTTTTGTCTATGTTTGAACATACTACAGAAGTATTGGCTATTTTAAAAGAGCGGCGATACCATGCTAAGGCGAGAGGCGGCGGCTGCGGAAAGCGCGGCCACGCCGACGAAGGGAAGGCGGGCGAACATGGGGAAGCTGGTGACGGCGATGGCCCTTGCGGCGGCTTTGGGCATGTTGGGCGCGCTGGGCGGGTGCGCCTCGGGCGATGGCTCGTCGGTGAGGGTGGGTGAGGCAGCGCAAAGCCAAGCCGCCTCACCGTCCGATGAGATGCAGGGCGCGGACGGCGCTCAGGCGGGAGCGAGCGGTCAGGATGCGGAGGCGGCGCCGGGCGCGCAGGTCGCCGACGTGGTGCCGGCGGAGGTCATCGAGGCGCGAGCGCAAGGCGCCGTGGTGACGTTCGAGCTGAATTCGTCGGATGCCGCCGCAGGGCTTGGCGCCCAACTGCCGCTTTCCGCAGACGTGTCGAATTACAGTTCGAACGAGAAGATATTCTACCCGCCCAAGGCGCTCGATTGCTCGGACGCGCCTGCGGCCGAGGGCGGCGCAGGCACGCTCGCCTACTACGAGCCGTGGGGCAACGTGGTCATGTTCTACGGCGATTACGCGCCGAATCCCGACCTCTACGAGTTAGGCCAAGCTGTGTCGGGCGCGGAGAACATCGCCAGATTGTCGGGAGCCGTCGAGATCACGGCGGTCGGTTGAGGAATCTTTGGCAAAGCGAAGTCAGGAATGCGCTTCGAGGAGAGAGGAACGCGGTGGAAGGCACGGTTATCGAAGGAAGGACGTTCGACGAGGAGAGGGCTCTGTACGGATCGCGGAACCTGGTCGTGCGCGACTGCCGGTTCGCCGGCCCGGCCGACGGAGAGAGCTTTCTGAAGGAGAGCTCCGATGCGGAGGTGCGCGATTGCTTCTGCGACCTTCGCTATCCGTTCTGGCACGATAGCCGTGTGGTGATCGACGGCTGCGAGCTCACCGAACGTTGCCGCGCGGCGCTGTGGTACACGGACCACGCGGAAGTGCGCAACAGCAAGCTGCACGGTATCAAGGCGCTGCGCGAATGCCGCGACGTGGTTATCGAGGGCTGCGATATCTCCTCGCCTGAGTTCGGGTGGTCAACCGAGCACTGCCGCATGGCCGACACTTCTGCGATGGGCGAGTACTTCATGATGCGCGCCGCCTATCTCGAGCTTCGCAACGTGCGGCTTGCGGGCAAGTACTCGTTCCAGTACGTGCGCCAGGCGGAGCTGTCCGGGTGCGCGCTGGACACCAAGGACGCCTTCTGGCATGCCGACAACGTCACGCTGGTCGATTGCGACGTGAAGGGCGAGTACCTGGGTTGGTACTCGAACCATCTCACGCTCGTCCGATGCCGCATTTCGGGCACGCAGCCCTTGTGCTACTGCAAAAATCTCACGCTGGTTGACTGCGAGATGGACGGATGCGATTTGGCGTTCGAGAAATCCGAGGTGCAGGCCACCGTGACAACGCATATCGACGGTGTGAAGAACCCGCTGCGGGGGTCCATCGTCGCCCCCTCCATTGGGGAGATCGTCGCGGAAGAGGGCGTCGATTGCGCTATAGAGGAGACCGCGCTGCGGTTTGCGACGACTTTTTAAAGCCCGGCCGCTTCGGGAAAGCGTTTGCAGGGCCGGGATATGTCGAACATGCATCATAGAGAGGAGACCAGCTATATGAAGTCAAGACCCAAATCGTGAGTTTCTGAACTTTTTAAACTGTTGGATTTTGTACTTTGACAGCTC
>NZ_CBDTNW010000114.1:0-4830 GCF_965361815.1 Rubneribacter sp. | reverse complement strand
GGGCCTCTTGCGCTCCCCCTTCACCTCGCCGCCACGTTGGCGAGGCGAAGGGGGAGGGCGGACCTGTCAGCCGAAGCGCCGTGCTATACTAGGTTCCTCTGATCATCGTTCGCGGAAAGGGCTCCCTTGAAGAAGGCGCTGTTGCTGGTTCTTGGCATAGTCACGGTATGCTTCCTCATCGCGAACGCCGACTACCTCTCGACCTTCCTCGACACGTTAAAGACCGGCGCGCTCGTGCCCCTCGCGATGGCCGTCGTCCTCATGCTGGCGCGGCACTTCGTGCAGGCGGCTTCCTACAACGCGGCGTTCGAGGCGGTGGGGCATGCGACCGGCTTCTGGCACAACGTCGTGCTCATCTTCTCGCTCGTGTTCATCAACACGTTCTGCTTGTTCTCGGGCGCCACGGGGGTGGCGTTCATCATCGACGACGCGCATCGGAGGGGCTGCGACGCCGGGCAGTCCACCTCAGGCGCCATCCTCTCCCAGATCGGCTATTTCGCGGCCATCTTGGTGATCTCCGTCATAGGGTTTCTGACCATGCTCGTCTCGGGCAGCATGAACACGCTGTTTCTGGCCGGGGGCCTGGCCCTTGCGGCGGTGCTTGCCGTGCTGTCGAGCATGTTCGTGGTGGGCTACCGCGCCCCCCGCGTCCTGTTCCGCGTGTTTTTGGCTGTCGAGGCGCTGATCAACAAGGTGATTGGCCTGCTGGGACGGCGCCTCAAGCCGGGATGGGGGCGCAAGACGGCCGGTTCGTTCGCCAACTCGGCCGCCATCTTGGCCAAGAACCCGCAGGGCACGCTCGTCACGGTGGCTTACGCGTCGTTTTCTGCCATCCTCAACATGGCGTGCCTGGTGGCCATAGGCTACGCGTTTGGCTTCGAGCACGTCTCGGCGTTGGTGGCGGCGTTCTCCGTGGCGGCCATCTCGGTCATTTTGAGCCCCACGCCGCAGGGCGTGGGCGTGGTGGAGGCCGCCATCGCCGCCATCCTCACGGCACACGGTTGCTCGCTGGCCACCGCCACGGCCATCGCGCTCGTGTACCGCGGCATCATGTTCTGGGTGCCGTTTTGCATCGGAGCGCTCCTGCTGTCGCAATCCGGCTTCTTCGCCGACAAGCGCGATCCGTCGCAGGAGCGGCGCGCCAAGGACACCGCTTGGATCTCCGGCACGCTCGTGCTGGCGGTCGGCCTGGTGAACCTGGGGTTGGCGCTGGTGCCCCAGACGTTTCGGCCGTTCACGGTGCTGACGGAGTGGATCGACATGGGCGGTCTGCTCGTCGGCCCCGCGCTTGTGGCGGTCAGCGCGCTGCTCGTCGTGCTGGCGGTGGGCCTCATCCTGCGCTTCCGCACGGCGTGGGCGCTTTCGGTGGGCGCGCTCGTGCTGCTGGCGGGCGGGGAGTTTCTGTTCGTCAACACCTGGCAGGTGGCCATGGCCGCCGTGGCGCTGGTGCTGTGGCTGTTCTGGAAGCGCGATGCGTTCGACCGGCCCGTCGCGTTCCGGGAGGGCGCGTCCCGCCTGACCGGGGAGCTTGAAGAGCTTCTCGATCGGCTGCGCGCGCGGCGTCGGCGGCGCGGGGAGGGGCCGGCTCCGAAGGGCGACGCGGGCTGCCGCGCGCTCGGGACGGACGCACGGCGGAAAACGGGTTGGGAACGGCAGGCTGAAAACGGCGCGGAGATTCGCCGGGAAGCCGGTCTGGAGGGTATACTGTCCTTCGACGACGAAGGGGCCGCGCTTGCGGTCCCCGGGCCGGCCGCGCAGGGCGCGCCCGCGAAGGAGGATCCGAACCCATGATAGTGCTCGAAGAGCCGTACGCGTCCGAGCCGCTGCTCTCGTGGCTCGCGTCCTCGCGCCATCCCGTGCTCGACAACGAATTCGCCCGCTCCTGCGCGCGCGACGGCGCGCTCAACCTGGTTGCGGCCAAGGAGGCCGCGCGCCGCATAGAGGAGGGCGAGCGGGTGTGCACGAACTCCGAGAACGCGCTTTCGTGGGTGGCGGCCAACGTGCGCGACGAGGAGCTGACGCGCGCCATCGGGCTGTTCAAGGACAAGGCGGCCATGCGCCGGGCGCTCGCCCCGCTCTCCCCCGGCCTGTTCTTCCGGACATGTTCGGCCGAGGAGCTGTTCGACCTCGACTTTCGCGAGCTTGAGCCGCCGTTTGTGCTCAAGCCCTCCGTCGGCTTCTGCAGCATGGGCGTGCACGCCGTGGAAAGCCGCGAGGAGTGGGAGCGCGCGCTCGCCGACATCCGGCGCAGCGCCCGCACCTGGGGCGCCCTGTACCCCGAAAGCGTCATCGGGTCCGAATCGTTCGTTCTGGAGGGCTATGTGGACGGGGTCGAATACGCCCTGGACGCCTACTTCGACGAGACGGGGGCCGCGCAGGTGCTCAACGTGCTGCGCCATGACTTCGCCTCGCCCTCCGACACGAGCGACCGCCTGTATCTGACAAGCCCCGCCATCGTGCGCGAGAACGCGCGGACGATGGCGGCGTGGCTCGACCAAGCCAACGCGCTCGTGGGCGCGCGCAACCTCCCTGTGCACGTGGAGGTGCGCGTGAAGGACGGGCAGGTGACCCCCATCGAGTTCAACCCGCTGCGCTTCGCCGGCCTAGGCGGCACCGACATCAGCTGGCATGCCTATGGGTATCGCACCTACGAGGCGTTTTTGGACGGGACGCCGCCGGATTTCGACGCCGCCTTCGCGGGCAAGGACGACAAGGTGTACGCCATGTCGCTGCTCAATCCTCCCTCCGACGCGACGGGAGGCGAGCGGTTCGACTACGAGGCGTTCGCGAGCCGCTTCTCGCACGTGCTGGAGCTGCGGCCCTTCGACGTGCGGCGCGTGGGAAGCTACGGCTTCCTTTTCCTGGAGACCGATCCGTCGACGGCGGGGGAGCTTTCGTTTATCATGCGCACCGACCTGAGGGAGTTCCTCCGCTAGGCGGAGGGCGGAAAGGGCGGTCGCAAGGTGAAGATCAACATACGCAACCTGCTGGTGGGCCTGGTCATCGTCATCGTGCTGGCGGTGGTGCTTCTGCGCGGCGACCAGCTGGTAGAGCTTGCCGAGACCATCAAGCAGGGTTCCATCGTTCCCATCGCCTTCGCGGTGCTCACCCAGCTGGGCAAGTACTTCGCTCAGAGCTTCGCGTACTCCCATGCGTTCGAGGCCGTGGGCGAGCGCATGGCGCCGCGCTCCACGCTGCCGCTTGTGTTCGGGACCTTCTTCATGAACACCATCGCGCCCTCGCTCAACCTGGCGGGCACCACGCTTGTGGTGGACGACGCCCGCCAGCGCGGCATCGCGCCCGGCAAGGCCACCAGCGCGGCGCTGCTCATGCAGATCACCATAGACTCGGGGTTCGCCACCATCATGCTCGTGGGATTCGCCATCCTGGCCGCCACGGTGGGGCTGTCGCCTTTGTGGTTTTTGCTGGGGCTGCTGGTGATCGCGCTCGTGGGCGTCATGGTGACCATCCTCGTGCTGGGCCGGAAGCGCCCGACTGCGGTGATGCGCCTTCTGCGGCCCATCGAACGCCTGGTAAACCGCGTGCTGGCGCGCTTCAAGAAGAAGCCTTTGGACCCGTGGGTGGAGCGTGCGGTGCGCTCGTTCTCCGACGCGGCGGGGCTTATCGCGCGCAACCCCCGCGCCACGGCGAAGGCGTTCGGCTGCTCCATCTTCGCCAGCACGTGCGAGCTTGCGTGCTTCGGCTTGGTGGGGCTTGGTTTCGGCGTGACGGTCCCCGAGGCGCTCATCTGCGGGTACGTGGTGGCCACGCTGTTCGCCATGATCTCGATCACGCCGCAGGGCGTGGGCGTGGTGGAGGCCGCCGTGGTGGTGGCGTTCACGTCGTTCGGCGAGTCCGCCGCCGCGGGGCTGTCCATCGCGCTCGTGTACCGCGGCATCGTGTTCTGGATGCCGTTCCTCATAGGGGCGGTGCTCATCCAAACCACCAAGACGTTCAGACGCGACGCGAAGAAGGTGGCGCGCGACCACCGCTCGGGCAGCCGCCTGCACGGCGCGGCCGAGACGGCGAAGCGCTTGGACGAGCTGGGGGGAATGGCCGGCGACGATGGCGGGGACGACGGGTATACTGGGGGAAAGCCGTAGCGCTCGCCGCGCGAGCGGGCCCGTTTTTAAGGACAGGAGATTTCCATGACGCTGATGGATTCGCTGCACATGCAGTTCGCCTGCGTGGGCAAGGACCGCGTTGAGGCCACGATGCCCGTCACGCCCGAGGTGAGTCAGCCGTTCGGGTTCCTGCACGGAGGCGCCACCATCGCGCTTCTGGAGACGGCGGCCAGCCGCGGGGCGGAGGAGCGGGCCGATCTTGAGCACGAGCGGCCCTTCGGCGTGGAGGTGCAGGTGCGTCACCGCAAAAGCGCCACGACGGGCACGGTCCGCGCCGTGGCGACGCTGGAATGCGAGGGGCCGTCCAGCGTGAGCGGCATCAAGCAGTTCTGGAACGTGGCCGCCTACGACGACGAGGGGGACGTGCTGACGGAGGGGCTTATCATGGTGAAGGTGGTGCCGCTTGCGCGCCTGGCCGAGAAGGAGCGCGAGCGCAGGGAGGCCAAGGGCGGCGCTTCGAGGTAGGCTGTGCGCGACGGCGGAAGGGGGCGCATGGCGAAGACGCGCGGCGCAGCCGGTGCGGCCCTCGTTGCGGAGCCGTGCGAAAATATGGTTCACGGCGCCTGATTTGTCCTTCCGCTTTCTGTTCCGTTGTGCTATCATAGCCGTCGCTGCTTAGGCAGCCATCGGGATGTGGCTCAGCTTGGTAGAGCGCTGCGTTCGGGACGCAGAGGCCGCAGGTTCAAATCCTGTCATCCCGACCATG
>NZ_CBDTNW010000113.1:0-3571 GCF_965361815.1 Rubneribacter sp. | reverse complement strand
ACCGCAAGCACTCCATCCGCGCGATACTGGCCTACCTGCTCCTGCGGCACGAGGCGGGCAGGAGGCTCGACGCCGCCGCGGCCGACGAGGCCGAGGCCCGCATGAACGCGGTGCTCGCGAAGATCGGCAAGTAGTCTGTCCCGCCGACCCGTCCCGTCGGCCTTCCGGCCGGCGGGACGGGTCGGGGCGCTGCGGGCGGCCGCAGCGCCCGGTCCTCGCGCGACGGCGAAGGCCCGCGTGCCGAAGCGCGCTTCGACTTCGCCGCCGCGCGGACTGCGGGCACCTCGGCCGTTTCCGCTGACGCACTACGCCAGCTCGGGGAAATCGTTGGCGCATTGATCGAATGCCCTGCCGGGTCGGGCCTGCGCGCAAGGCGTGCGCGGCTCGGTGGGGCTGAACCCCTGGAAGGGGAGTGACCATGGGTAACAAAGTCAAAAAGTTCTCATTCATCAGCGTGATCCTCTCGGTGATCTGCTTCGTGTTCGTGGCCGAGGCCGCGGCCCCCGCCGCCGCCATCGGCAACCAGCAGTTCTTCTGGTGGATCTTCCTCATCCTCACGTTCCTTTTGCCGTACGGCATGGTGGTGGCCGAGCTGGGCACCACCTACGACAGCGACGGCGGTTTGTACGACTGGATCCGCGACGCGTTCGGCGATGCGTGGGGCAGCCGTGTGGCCTGGTACTACTGGATCAACTTCCCGTTGTGGATCGCTTCGCTCGCCACGCTGTTCCCCGACATCTTGGGAATGGTGTTCGGCGTGGAATTCGACCTGCCCGTCATCTTGGCTATCGAGCTGGCCTTCGTGTGGATCGTCGTGCTCATGAGCTTCTCGAAAGTGTCCGATTCCGCGTGGATCTTGAACGGCGGCGCCGTGCTCAAGGTGCTCATCGCCGTGGCCGTGGGCGGGCTGGGCATTTGGTACGCCGCCAACAACGGGTTCGCCAGCGACATGTCGCCCGCCACGTTCCTGCCCGACCTCGCGAACACGAACGCGCTCACGTACCTGTCCATCATCCTGTTCAACTTCATGGGCTTCGAGGTCATCTGCACCTTCGCCGGCGCGATGAGGGATCCTTCGCGCGACATTCCCAAGGCCATCGTGCTGGGCGGCCTGGCCATCGGCGCCATCTACCTGTTCGCCAGCTTCGGCATCGGCGCGGCCATCCCGGCCGACCAGATCGATCCCGACTTCGGCATGATCTACGCGGTCATGACCATGGTGGGCGAGGCGTCTCCGATCTTCGTCGTCATCTGCTTCGTATTTTTGATCACCCTGTTCGCGAACATGGCGTCGTGGTCGTTCGGCGTGAACTTCGTGGCCGACTACGCGGCGAAGCACGGCAACATGCCCAAGGTGTTCTCGCACGAGAGCGCCAAGACCGAGATGCCCACCGGTGCGGCCATCGTGAACGGCGTGGTGGCGTCGCTTGCCCTCATGCTGCAGCTCGTGCCCGTTCCGGCCATCTCCGAGGGTATCTTCTGGATGCTGTTCTCCATGAACGTCGTGTTCCTGCTCATCAGCTACATCCCCATGTTCCCGGCGTTTTTGAAGCTGCGCAAGGTGGATCCGAGGCGCGAGCGCGTGTTCCGCTTCCCCTTCAAAGGCAAGCTCATGTACGTTATGCTGGCCATTCCCGCCATCGAGCTGGTGCTGGCCATCGTCGCCACCATCGTGCCGCTCAACGGCACGGAGGAGGAGTTGTCGAAGATCCCCATGCTCGTGGGCGTGGTGGTATTCGTCATCTTGGGCGAGGCGGTTCGCATCTGGTCGAAGCGCGGACGCGCCGAAGAGTACCGTGGCCTGACGCTCGAGCTGGCCGAGGCGCGCTTGGCCGAAGAGGCCGCGACGGCTGCCGAAGGGATTGCAGGGGGCGAGGGCGTCGAGGCGAAGCCGCAGGCCGACGCCGAGACTGCGCCAACGCCGGTCGCATAGCGTTTCCGACGTCGCGCGAAGGCCGGTGCCGGGCATGCCGCCGGGTTCCGCATCCGGCCCGCCGCCATGGCGGGCGGGCCGGATGACAAATAAGGTTCATCAGCATTTGCGAAGAAAGGATCAAGCGTCATGAAGACCATTCACGAGTCCGAGTCCACCCCGAAGGCCGACGGCTACCGCATGCCGGCCGAGTTCGAGCCGCAGGCGCGCGTGTGGATGGCCTGGCCGCACCGCACCGACACGTGGGCGTGGGGCGCCAAGCCCGCCCAGAAGCAGTACGCCGCGGTGGCCCGCGCCATCGCCGAGTTCGAGCCCGTCACCGTGTGCGTGAACCAGGCCGACTACGCCAACGCCAAGGCCGTGTTCGAGGACGACGAGAACGTCACTGTCATCGAGATGACCACCGACGACGCGTGGGTGCGCGACACCGGCGCCACTTGGGTGGTCGACGACCAGGGCGGCAAGCGCGCGGTGCACTGGCACTTCAACGCCTACGGCGGCTTCGAGAACGGCCTGTACTTCCCGTGGGACAAAGACGAGCAGATCGCCCTCAAGATGGCCGAGATGAGCGGTTGCCGCCGCTACCGCCCCGAGAGCCTCATCCTCGAGGGCGGCTCCATCCACGTGGACGGCGAGGGCACCGTGGTCACCACCGACATGTGCCTGCTCGACCCTGGCCGCAACGCGTCGGTGACCGAGCATGCGGCCTGGTCCGAGGAGCTGCGCGCCTACATGGACGGGAAGCTCAAGGACTACCTGGGCGTGGAGAAGGTCATCTGGGTCAAGGACGGTATCGACCCCGAGGAGACCAACGGCCACATCGACGACGTGGCGTGCTTCGTGGCCCCCGGCAAGATGCTCTGCATCTGGTCGGACGATCCGGACTACCCGTTCTACCACGAGTGCCGCGCCGCCTACGAGACGCTGTCGAACGCCGTCGACGCGAAGGGGCGCAGGATCGAGGTGACGAAGCTCTGCATGCCGGAGAGGCCGCTGTACATGGACCAGGCGTCCTGCGACTCCATCGACGCCGACGAGAACGCCGAGCCGCGCGTGGCCGACGAGCCGCTCATCGCCTCCTACATGAACTTCCTCATCGTCAACGGCGGCGTCATTGTGCCGCAGTACGGGGACACCAACGACGCGCTGGCCGTGCGGCAGATCCAGGCCGCGTTCGACGAGGCGTGGGGCGAGGGCGCGTACAGGGCCGTGGGCGTGAGGACCGACCAGGTGGTCTTCGGCGGCGGCAACATCCACTGCATCACACAGCAGGAGCCGGCCGCGAGGTAGGCCGTTCGCGGCCTGACGGCCGACGGCGGCCCGGCCCGTCTTCCCGGATCCCCGATGCGCATCAACGGGAGGCGGCCGGGCCGTGGGCCGCCTCCCGCCCTCTGCGGCCGTTGGGGGCTTGCGCGCCTCGATGGGTGCGGCCGAGGCTGGGGGCGCAGCGCCCGGGGTCTGGCTCGGCTTCCGGCTTGATGCTGCCGCATGACAGGGGCGCGTGACAGGGGCGTGACAGGGGCGCGTGACAGGGGCGTGACAGGGGCGCGTGACAGGGGCGTGACAGGGGGACGGGGATATCGTCACATTCCGAGGCCCCTTGCAGCGCTGTATGACAACCGGGAATGTGACGATATC
>NZ_CBDTNW010000112.1:0-22785 GCF_965361815.1 Rubneribacter sp. | reverse complement strand
ACCGCAAGCACTCCATCCGCGCGATACTGGCCTACCTGCTCCTGCGGCACGAGGCGGGCAGGAGGCTCGACGCCGCCGCGGCCGACGCGGCCGAGGAACGCATGAGGGCGGTGCTCGGCAAGATCGCCGGGTAGCCTGTTGCGCCGGCCTGCTCCGACGGCCCAACGGCCGTTGGGGCCGTTCGACGCCGCGCGGGGGCGGGCGCCTTGTTTCCGCGCAATTCCAAGGCTTTGCGAAGATCGTCGAGCTGCCCTGCGACCGTTTCTGATCGACGGCGCTGCCCGGGGCGGCGCTCTCCAAGATCCTGTCCTGAGCCTCGGGAGGGGCCGATCCCTCCCGAGATGCTCCTCTGACAACCGCCCCGAGGCCGGGCCCGCGCCTTTCGCCGGCGCGGCCTCGGGGCCGTACCCCTGAAAGGGGGATGGTCTTATGGCCAAACAGAAAAAGTTCCGCATGATCGACGCCATCCTCACGGTGATCTGCGTCGTGTTCGTGGCCGAGGCCGCGGCCCCCGCCGCCGCCATCGGCAATCCTCAGTTCTTCTGGTGGATCTTCCTCATCATCACGTTCCTTTTGCCCTACGGGCTTATCGTGTGCGAGCTGGGCACCACGTACGCCGACGATGCGGGCGGTATCGCCGATTGGGTGCGGCGCGCGTTCGGCGACAAATGGGGCAGCCGCGTGAGCTGGTACTACTGGATCAACTTCCCGCTGTGGATGGCGTCGCTGGCCTTTTTGTTCCCCGAGACGATCGCGCTTTTGAGCGGCGTCGAGCTGGGGGTGGGCGCGCAGGTGGCCATCGAGCTGGCCTTCGTGTGGATCGTCGTGCTCATGAGCTTCTCGAAGGTGTCCGATTCCGCGTGGATCTTGAACGGCGGCGCCGTGCTCAAAGTGCTCATCGCCGTGGCCGTGGGCGGGCTGGGCATCTACCATGCGATGACGAGCGGATTTGCGGGCGACATGTCGCCGGCCACGTTTTTGCCCTCGTTCGACGCGAGCGCGCTCACGTACCTGTCCATCATCCTGTTCAACTTCATGGGCTTCGAGGCCATAGCCGTGTTCGCCGGCGACATGGAAAACCCCAAGAGGCAGATTCCCACGGCCATCATCGCAGGCGGCCTGACCATTGCGGCCATCTACCTGTTCAGCTCGTTCGGCATCGGCGCGGCCATCCCGGCCAGCGAGATCTCGCTCGATTCGGGCATCATGGACGCCGTGGCCATCATGGCAGGCAACGGCAGCCTGTTGTTCGTCATCATCGCCGTGGTGTTCCTCATTACGCTGTTCAGCAACATGATCAGCTGGTCGTTCGGCGTGAACTACGTGGCGGCGCATTCGGCCGAGAAGGCCAATCTGCCGCGAGCCTTCGCCCGTATGAGCAAAAACGGCGTGCCCACGGGCGCGGCCGTCATCAACGGCGTCATCGCGAGCGTCCTCGTGCTGGTGTCGCCTGTCATGTCGGCCGTGGGGCTGGACGGGTTTTTCTGGATCTTCTTCTCCATGAACATCGTGTTCCTGCTCATCTGCTACATCCCGATGTTCCCCGCGTTCCTCAAGCTGCGCGAGGTCGATCCGGGCGCGAAGCGCATCTTCCGCGTGCCGGGTGGCAAGGCGTTCGCCACCGTAGCGGCGTGGGTGCCCGTGGCGATGCTCGTGCTGGCGATGATCGCCACTGTGGTGCCGCTCAACGGCTCGGAGGAGGAGCTGTCGAAGATCCCCATGCTCGTGGGCGTGGTCGTCTTCGCCGTCGTCGGCGAGGTGGTGCGCGTCGTGTCCGCGCGCAGGCGGACCGCCGAATACCGCGGCATGGCGGACGACGGCGACCCCGAGGCATGGGACGCCGCACGCGGCCTTGCGGCGAGGGAGGTCGAGGGGACCCAGGCTGTTTCGTAGAGGTCGCGATTGGCCGAGGGGCGGGAGGGCGGCCTTCTGCCCCTTCGCCGCGCCGCCGCGAAGCGCATGTCGTTGGGCTCAGCCCTCTTCCGCTTCGTCCCGCTTCCTCACGAAGTCTATGAGCTCCTGCTTCGAATGGACGCCGCACTTTTCGTAGATGTGGCGGACGTGCACTTTCACCGTGCCGTCCGCAATGCAGAGGTGCGAGGCGATCCACGGCGCGGAGCGTCCTTCCACCAGCAAGAGGAGAATCTCGCTTTCGCGGACGGTGAGTTTGCAGACGCAGGCAACCTCTTCGACGCGCAAGCGGAGGCTGGCGGACTCGGTGTCGGGGTCCGCGTCGGCCACGAACTCCCAGAGTCGAAAGTTCCCCCTGTCAAGGGTCATCACGGCCATCACCAAGACGATGTAGGCGAGTGCGGTGTAGGCCGCATCTGTGTTCAAGCGGGCCGCGAAAATCCCCGCGGAAACCGCCATGCCCGCGACGATTCCCAGGCGCTCGATGATCCACACCGACGAGGCGTAGACGAATGAGCCCTCGGGCCATCTGGTGCCCGCAGAGCCCAAGATCGTCCAGACCATGATGTCGCATAGGGTGTAGCCCGTGACGAAAACGGCGCTCGATAGCCGCAGATCCACTCCAAGAGGAAACGCCATGAGGCTCACGGCTATGAGGAAGAATCCGAACTTGAACAGCTTTCGCGGCGTCCATTTGCGGGTGAGCAGGCCGAGGCATACCGCGGCGGCGGTCAATCCGCGGCTGGCGAGGTTCATGCCGGAGAGGAAGGCCGCATCGGCGCTAGGGGCGACCGCCGTGTTCTGCAGCACTTCGTAGGCGAGGGTGAACACGGCGACGGCTATGAGGATTCGCGAGGGAATGCGCTTCAGGACGCTTGCCCATAAACGCCATGCCGAAGCTTCCGAGCGCGGCGCCTTGCCCCCGGCGGCCGATCCGTCCTCCGGACTCGAAGGAACGGCTCGCAGGCACACGGCCGTCAGGCACGGCATAAGGCATGCCCCTATTGCGGCCGTGGGTGCCAGCATGTTCTTGAGCAGCATGTTGAACAAAAACGAGAGCGCTATTCCACCCGATGAGCACAGACATGCCTCGCGCGTGTCGAGCAGGGTGAAGCGAAGGCCCCATGAGATGCCGATGCCGCCCATCCCGATCCCGCAAAGTACGATGGCGGCTCCCAGAGACTGCGGGGACGCGCCCAGTCCCGGAAGCGATAGGAGCATCGAGCCGATGATGGCGCAGGCTCCGCTCGCTTCGGCCAGGCGTCGATAGCCGGATGGATGCCCTTCGCGAGGCGAGAGGCGCCGTCTTGACTTCGCGATGGCGATTCCGGTGAGCAGCGACACGATCACGACGCAGGCGTGGATCTTTGGCAGCGGCAGGGCCAGCTCCTCGTGAAACGTTGCGGTCGTCAGGAAGAACACGTTGTCCACCCACGCCCAGAACGCGGCGAAGCCCGTCACCGTGCGGGCGCGAAAGCCTATGTGCAAACGGTCTGCGATCACGGTTCCTCCCGGCACCCATCATAGCATCCGGGGGAGCCCGGAAAAAGGCTCCCCCGGCGAGGAGGGCGTTCTTCTTGGAAGGCAACGGGGTCAGAGCGATGCCGCCTCGCGTCCGGCCACGTAGCCGTGGGTTGCCGCGAAGCCGTTGCTCATGCCGCATATGGACTGGAAGTACGCCGATCCGAAGCGACGGCCGGTGCAGTTGCCCGCCGAGTACAGCCCTGGAATGGGCCGGCCGTCCTGCCCTTCGACCCGCATGCGCTCATCGATGCACACGCCGCCAAGGGTCACTCCGAAGCCGGGAATGTTGCCGCCCTCGGACTCGTTCGCGAAAAACGGTGGAGCGACGATCTTGGTGGCCCTCAGTCGCTCGATGGGAAGCCCGAAGTCGTCGTCGTGCCCCGCGTCCGCCAAAAAGTTGCGCCGCTCCACGGTTGCGACGAAGGTGTCGACCGGCACGCCCATGGCTTCGGCAAGCTCTTCGAGGGTGTCGGCCCGAACGCAGCCGTCCTCGATCTCCTTTTTCTGCTCCTCGCTTACATGGTAAGCGTTTGACCAGGTCATGATACCCATATCGTTGCAAGCTTCAGCCCAGTTCGAGTCGAAGACCTGCCAAGCCGTCATGCCCGGCTGGTTTATGACGTAGTTGTATTCGGCGAAGTTGCTGGTGCCTTCGTTGTGGAAGCGCTCGCCGTTGTTGTTGACTATCAGGAAGGGAACCGGCTGGGGAACCAGATAGGCGCATTTCGTCATGACGGCGACGGGTCCGGCCTGCATCCTTGCGCCGGCCCAGAGCATCATCTGCACCCCAATCCCGTCGTCGGTGGTGTTGGGGTTCATACAGGGAATGCCCAAGCCGCTGACTTGGGGGCACAGGGCCTCGACCATGGCTTCGTTGTGCCCGAAGCTTCCGCAGGTGACGATGACGGCCTTGTTGGCGTTGGCTCGCACGTAGGATCCGTCGGCGCGCTTGCCGATGACGCCGGTCACCCGGTCTTGGTCGTCTTGCTCGAGCAGCGTGGCCTGCGTGTCGAACACGAACTGGGCGCCCGCCTCTTCAAGCAAAGCCGTTTCCAGCGTGATGCACGGCTCGTTGCTGTCGCCCGGGCCCAGATTGTGGCCCACGGGGAACTCGCCTTCCGTGAAGTACTCGAGTTCTTTCTGGTCGTAGGAGGCGCGCGGATAGGTGTTGATCTTGCTCTCGTATCCTTCCTCGCCGATGAGGTTAATCAGCCGGTCGAGGACCGCGCCGCTCTCTCGCGCCCACACCCGGTACATGCGCTCGTCGGCATAGCCGCTTGAAAGAACGATCTCGGACTTGATCATTTTGTCGATGTCCTCGTCCGTGAACGTCATGCCGCCCTCTTTCTGCAGCGTGGTGTTCACGCCCGCGTGCACGCCGCCGGCGATACGCGGCGAAGGCAGCGATTCCATGAACAGGATGTCGTCGTTGCCTGCGTCGTGGGCGCCGAGTCCTGCCGCCATGCCGGCCACGCCGCAGCCGACGATCACGATGTCCGCCTCCAAAGTCTCGGCGATGTCCTCCTCGGCGATGACGGGCGGCTCTCCAAGCCACGGCGTTTCGGCTGCTCCGCCTTCATGGTCCGCGCCCCGCGCTTGGCCGGAAGCCGAGTTGCCGGACGCTTCCTGTTGTGCTGGCGGCTGGCATGCGCTCATGGCCCCCGCCAATCCGATCGTGGCTCCCGCCAGTCCCACCCCGATGAAGTTCCTCCTGCTCATCGCTTTGCTCATGGCATCCCCTTTCCTTTTCCGCCGGAAGCCTGCGCCCCCGTGCGCCGACAGCCGAAGGATAGGCAAGCCCCCTTTCGCGCAAAACCCCACAAAGGGTATATTTTTCGGCGAAACCTTCTACTACGTTTCTGGGTAGACGCCCCATGGAAGGCGTCTCCGCGTCCGCTATACTGGATGCGGGCACGAAAGCGGGACGCGGAAGGAGGCGGGCGCCATGGCGCAGGAAGCGGGCGCGCTTGCGGGCGGCGGCAAGGTCTTGGTCATTGCGAACCCGGCCGCGCAAAGCGGGCGCGGCGCGAAGGCGGCGGATCGAGCGGCGGCCCTGCTGCGCGCGCGGCTGGGGGAGGACGCCGTGGTGGTGGCGAAGACGCTCGGCCCGCGGCACGCCTCCGAGATAGCCGAGCGTGCGGAGGGCTGCGCGGCCGTGGTGGCCGTTGGGGGAGACGGCGTGGTGCATGAAGTGGCCAACGGGCTTTTGCGCCGCCCGGCCGACCGCCGGCCGGCGTTCGGCGTGGTTCCCGCAGGCTCTGGCAATGACTACGCGCGCTCGCTGGGCATGCCGTTCGAGGTTGAGGCGGCCTGCGCGCGGCTGCTGGAGTCCGAGGCGCGTCCGGTGGACGTCGGGCGCGTGAACGGCCGGTGGTTCGTGGAGACGCTGTCGTTTGGGCTGGACGCGGCCATCGCGCTCGATACGATGAAGCGGCGGGAGCGCACGGGCAGAAGCGGCGCGGCCCTGTACATGGCCTCGGGGTTCGACCAGCTGCTTCACCACCTGGACGCGCACGCCTACACGGCCTCCTTCGACGGCGGCGATCCGGTGCGCGGCCAATCCATCACGTTCGCGGCGCAGGTGGGCCCCTACTACGGGAGCGGGTTCAAGATCTGCCCGGACGCGCGCCTGGACGACGGCGAGCTTGACGCGTGCATAGCGCACCCGCCCGTCGGCGCGGCTCGGGCCGCCTACATCTTCCTGCGCGCGAAGTCGGGCAAGCACACGGGCTTCCCGCAGATCGAGCTGCGCCGCTTCCGCACGCTTCACGTTGAGTTCGACGAGATCCCTCCCGCCCAAACCGACGGCGAGCGCATAGAGGCCCGCTCCTTCGACGTCGCCATTGAGCCTGCTGCCCTGCGCGTGCTGCATCCGGCGCGTTCCGCCGACGAAACCGCGGCTCGGCAGAACAATAAGGAAGCAGAGACGAAATCGCTGTTCGGCATGTTCCCGAATTCGGTGACTGTCGACGATGCGCGTTCGATCAGGGCAGAGGAGAAGCAGAGACTGTCGTAGCGCATACAACTTCGTTGCAAACGAAGGGGCCCGCTCGCCGGCAACGGCGAGCGGGCCTCAGCGCTTTTCATCCGATTGGCGGGTAGCCGTTTCCGCTACCGCACCACGCGCACGCGGCGCACGCCCTCGATGGCGGCGAGCTTCTCAAGCGCGTCGTCGGGGTAGCCCGGCGCGTTGGCGTCGAGGTCGAGCATCGTGTAGGCGTTGTCGCCCTTGGCCTTGTTCGTCAGGTTCTCGATGTTCACGCCCGCGTCGCCGAACACGTTGGTGATGCGCGCAAGCGCGTTGGGCACGTTGGCGTGCAGCACGGCCACGCGGCGCGCGCCCTCGGGCACCGGGCCCATGTCGCAGGCGGGGTAGTTCACGGAGTTGGCGATGTTGCCGTTGTCAAGGTAGTCCATCATCTGACGCGTGGCCATCACCGCGCAGTTGTCCTCGGCCTCGGCCGTGGACGCGCCCAAATGCGGCAGCACGATGGCGCGCTCCATGCGCATGACGGCGGGGTTGGCGAAGTCGGTGACGTAGGCGGACACCTTGCCCGAGGCCAGCGCCTCGGTCATGGCCGCATCGTCCACCAGCGAGTCGCGCGAGAAGTTGAGGAACACGGCCCCGTCCTTCATGAGCGAGCAGGCGCGCTCGTCTATCATGCCCTTCGTGGAGTCCATGGCGGGCACGTGGATGGTCAGGTAGTCGCAGGAGCTTAGCACCTCGTCCAAATTCGTCACGTGGCGCACGGAGCTGGAGATGCGCCAGGCTGCGCCCACCGACACGTACGGGTCGTAGCCGTACACCTCCATACCCAGGTCAACCGCCGCGTTCGCCACAAGCGCGCCGATGGCCCCCAGCCCGATGACGCCAAGCCTCTTGCCCTTGACCTCGCGTCCGGCGAACGCCTTCTTGGCTTTCTCGGCCGCCTTGCCGATGTTCTCGTCGTCGGCGTTGTCGCGGCACCATGCGATGCCGTCCACAATGCCGCGGCTGGCCAGCAGCATGCCGCACAGCACCAGCTCCTTCACGGCGTTGGCGTTGGCCCCGGGGGTGTTGAACACCACGATGCCCTCCTCGGCGCAGTGCTCGAGCGGGATGTTGTTCACGCCCGCGCCCGCGCGCGCGACGGCCAGAAGGTCGGGCGGAAATTCCAGGTCGTGCATCGCGGCGCTGCGCACCAAAACGCCGGTGGCCTGGGAGAGGTCGTCGGTCAGCTGGTAGTCGTCGGTCAGAAGCTCGGTGCCCAAAGGCGAGATGTTGTTCAGGCAGCAGATTCGGCGCATGGGGCCTCCTATCGCAGTGGCGGCGCGCCTCCCGAAGCACGCCGCGGTTCCGTCAAGCTTTCCCCATTGTGCGGCGCAAGGAGACGGCTTGTCAACGAAAACCCAGAGCGCAGGCGTTTTTCTCGGCGGAGCGCGCCTCGTTGTGGCATCATGGGGGGTATGGTGAAACGCATCGACAGGACATCGCTTCGACCCGTCGGCTCCTGCGGGAGGGCGGCGGGGGCCTGCGCGGCCGCGCCCCCGCGGGCCGGCCGCAGGGCGCGATCGCGCGCGGATAAGCTTTCGTTTCCCCTTCTCGTTTGGATCTTCGCGCTGTGCAGCGTGGTGGGCCTGGTGGTCGAGACGCTGGTGAGCTATCCTGTGGACGGGGTGTGGAAGGACCGCGCGGGGCTTTTGTGGGGGCCGTTCTCGCCCATCTACGGGGTGGGCGGCGTGCTGATGACCGTGGCGCTCAACCGCCTCGCCGATGCGCGGCCCGTGACCCTTTTCGCGGCATCAGCGCTGGTGGGGGCGACGTTCGAGTGCGCGGCGGGATGGTTTTGGAAGCACGCGTTCGGCATTGTGGCGTGGAGCTATGCCGATCAGCCGTTCAACGTGGGCGGCTACACGTGTTTGGGGATGGCGCTTGTGTGGGGCGCGGCGGGGCTTGCGTGGATGAGGCTGGGCCTGCCGCGCGTCGTGCGCCTGTTCGATCGCATCCCGGCGCCCGCCCGGCGCCCGCTTGCGAGCCTTTTGTTCGCCTTCCTTGTGGTGGACGCCGTCATGACCGTGGTCGCGTTCGGATGCTGGTTCGACCGCCAGGCGGGCCTGCCGGCGGAAGGGCCGGTGAGCGCGTACTTCGCCGAGCGGTACGACGACGCCTTCATGGCCGAGCGCTTCCAGACCATGTCCATCTACCCCGACTTGGCCCACCGGCCCTGACGGCGCGGCGCGCCCGCTACGAGCGCAGGACCTGCGAGTAGCGGGCGACCGTCTCCAGGCGGGCCAGCACGTCGGCCTCGGCAAGCCCCTCGGCCCGGCACAGGTTCTCCAGCAAAAAGGCCGAGGAGTGCCGCATGAGCCAAGGCGAGGGGTCTTCCGCCTGTGCGCCGGCGCGGCAGGCGCACAGGCGGTGGGCCAGAAAGCCCATCATCCCGCTTGCGGCGAACTCCAAGATGATGCGCGCGTCGGCGGACAGAGGCGATCCGTCGGGGCGCAGCACCGCGTGCCACATGCCCAGGATGACCTCCTTGATCTTGGCCGTCACAAGATCGGTGCCCCCCTGCTCCAAAAGCAGGCCCATCCTGCGCATGCGCCGCTCGTCCGCCATGTCGGCAAGCGGCGCCTCCCCGGTGCCGGAGAGCAGGCCGAACACGGCGGCGGCCACGGAGTCGCGGCCCAAAAGCTCCTGCTCGATAGCCCTGTACACAAGGGCGTCCAGGTCGGCGAAGTGGTAGTAGAACGTGCCGCGGTTGCAGCCCGCCTGCGCGCAGAGCGTGCCCACGGTCAGCTCGCTCACGCGGCTCGTCTCCAAAAGCAGCCAGAACGCGCCGACGAGCCGCTGCTGGGCGTCGGGCGCGTTCGCGTCCTTGCGCGGCCTACCCATGGCTTTCCCTCCCCGCGCATGCCACGCGCCGTTGCGCCTCGCCGTCCCAGCCGAGGCGCGAAATCGCGTCCGCGCCGCGCTTGAGCACGGCCGCGTGCGCGCCGGGAGGCCCGTCGTCCGCCCCGCCAAAGCCCGCGTCCGCGTCCGTCCCGCCGGCGTCCGCGGCCGGCTCCTTTGCCGCTTGCGCGTCGCGGGCGGCCATGATGAGCATCTGCAGGCGGTTCTCCACGTTGGCAAAGCTCACGTCCGGGTCGTAGTCCAGCGCGAGTATCTGCGCGTCGGGGTAGCGTTCGCGCAGCTGCCCCGCTATGCCGCGCCCCACCACGTGGTTGGGCAGGCAGCCGAAAGGCTGCAGGATGACGAAGGAGCGGCACCCGCGCGCGGCATGGTGCAGGATCTCCGCAGGGATGAGGATGCCCTCGCCCGCGTCGAAGCTGCGGTGGACTATGGGGTCGCTTTCCTGCGCGAGCTTGGGCAGACGGCACGGCGGCTCGTAGAGCGGGTGGGTCGCCGCTATGCGGTCGGTCAGATCATGCGCGGCCTCGAACAGCCGGTTCGCCACGTCGAGCCACGCCTTCTGCGCAAGGGGGCGCTCCACGCCGAACTCCTTCACCTGCGCGTCCTGGTAGAAATAGGTCTTGCGGATGACGTCGGTCATGCGCGCCTCGATGACCTCCATGCCGTTGCGCTCCAGGTACGCCTCGATGTCGCGGTTGGCGCCGGGGTGGAAGTTGAGCAGGTACTCGCCCACGATGAGCACGCGCGGGCGCGGCCGGGAGCGGTCGTAGCGCACCTGCGCCATGACGTTGATGGCGCGCTCGAAGCCCCGTGCCGCCCCGCGCGCCCCGTGCCGCTCGATGCCCTCTATGACCGCGTCGAGCGCCTTGTCGAAGGCGGCGTTGGCGCTGCCGGGTTCAAGCTCGTAGGGGCGGATTTTGCGCACAAGCTCCTCCAGCGCGTCTATCATGGGCAGGGCCGCGGCGATGCGGATGCTCGATGCCAGGCTGAACTTGAAGCCGGGGTGCAGGTTGTGGTCGTCGGCGTCGTCGTTGGTGATGATGGGCACGTGGGCGTACCCCGCGTCGTCAAGCGCCTTGCGCAAAAGCGCGCAGTAGTGCGTCAGCCGGCAGTCGCCCACGTACTTGCCGGTGCCGATGGCCACCTCCGCGTCGTCGTAGCGCCCGCTTTCGAGCGCGGCCAGCGCCTCGCCCACCGTCATCTGGGCGGGGAAGCAGATGTCGTTGTGCACGTACTTCTTGCCCAAGGCGATGGCCTCCTCGCGGCCCACGTCCAAAGGCTCGGCCGCGATGCCCTGCTTGCGCATGGCGGCGCTCATGAGCCGGCAGAACGCGTGCGAGGTGTTGGGCACCAGCACCACCTTGCGCTTGCGGTCGGCGCGCTCATATTTGACGGGATAGGGGTCGGGCAGTTCGCGCACGGCGGGGGTCGTCTCGCGCGTACGACGCATGGCCACCGTCTCTACGAACGAGCGCACGCGGATGCGCAGCGGGCCGGCCGCGTCGCTCTCGTCCACCTTGAGGATGAGCGGCACCTTGCCGGAGCGTTCCTTCATGAGACGTGCAATCTCATCGGAAAGGTAGGCGTCGTGTCCGCAGCCGAAGCTCACGAGCTGCACGAACTCGAGGACGGGGCTTTCGGCGGCCAGCAGCGCGCAGCCCAGCATGCGGGCGTGGAAGTTGTTCACGATGTCCAGGCGGCTGCGCGCGAGGTCCGCCTCGTTCGCACCGGGCACGGCGTCGGGCGGCAGCACGGCTATGCCCTGCTCGGCGAACATCCGCGGCAGGTCGTGGTTGACCAGGGG
Organism: Rubneribacter sp.; assembly: GCF_965361815.1. Lineage (NCBI taxonomy): Bacteria > Bacillati > Actinomycetota > Coriobacteriia > Eggerthellales > Eggerthellaceae > Rubneribacter > Rubneribacter sp. The sequence continues at coordinate 11,656 of NZ_CBDTNW010000112.1, read as the reverse complement.
GTCGTTGTGGTAGGGGCGTGAGGCCAACACCACCGCCCACGTTTTGTCGCGCTCCGCTTGCGCCATCGCCTTTGCGCCGAGGGCCAGCAGGTCGTCTCGGAAGGCCGCCTGCGCAGCGTCGGCCTGCGCGATGGCCTCCTGCGCCTTCCCGGCGTCCACCCCGAAGCGCTCCTGCAGGTAGGATGCGAGCTGCCGGTTGCGGTCGGCTTCGGTGTACCAGTGGAAAAGCGGCGTGTCGAAGGGCACGCCGCAACGCCCCTCGGGGTCGTCGGAGGTGCGCACCACCAGGGGGTAGCCTTTCACCACGGCGCAGCGCGACACGCTGGTGTCCGCGCGGTTTTCCGTGGGCGCGGTGGTGACAATGGGCATGAAGATGCGGTCGACCCCGGCATCCACCAGGCTCTGCACGTGTCCGTGCGCCAGCTTGGCGGGGAAGCACACGGTGTCGGAGGCCACGGAGGGCAGTCCCCGCTCGTAGAGCGCGCGCGTGCTGGGGCCCGACACGCGCACCGCGCAGCCGAGCGCGCGGAACAGCGCCGACCAAAACGGCAGCTCGTCCCAGAACGCCAGCACAAGCGGGATGCCGATGGTCAGGTTGCGTGCGGGCGCAACCGGCGTCACGGGCACCTCGCGCAGAAGCAGGCGCTCGCGCTCGGCGAACAGGTCGGGCGCCGTCCGTCGCGCCGCCGCGCGCGCAAGCTTTCGCACGGCCGGGTCCTTCGGGTCGCCGGTCACCTCGCCGCGCTCGCAGCGGTTGCCGGTCACCCACGAGGTGCCGTCGGAGAACTCGACCACGGTGCGGCTGCAGCGGTTCTGGCAAAACGGGCAGGGCAGGTTCGCGCGCCGCTCGTAGGAGAAGCCCTCGAGCGCGTCCAGGCCGATGAAGGAGGAGGGCCGCCCCGCACCGGCTGCCGCCGCCTCTTCGGCGCGCTCCTTGGCCAGAAGCGCCGCGCCGAGCGCCCCCATAAGCCCCGGGTGCGGCGCGCGCACCACCTCGCGGTCCAGGTGAAGCTCAAGCGCGCGCAGGACCGCGTCGTTTTCGAACGTGCCGCCCTGCACCACGATGCGCCTTCCCAGGCTGTCCAGGTTCGCCACGCGCACCACCTTCGTGAACACGTTCTCCACGATGGAGCGCGCCAGCCCCGCCATGATGTCGTCGGGCGTGCGCCCGTTGCGCTGCTCGCTTACGATGGAGCTGTTCATGAACACGGTGCAGCGGCTGCCGAGGGCGGCCGGGCGCTTCGAGCGAAACGCCGCCTCGGCGATGCCCTCCGCCGGGATGCCCAGCGATTCCGCGAAGTTCTCAAGGAACGACCCGCAGCCGCTCGAGCACGCCTCGTTCACCACGATGTCGACGATCACGCCGTCCTCCAGCCGGATGGCCTTCATGTCCTGGCCGCCTATGTCGAGGACGAACGTGGCGTCGGGAACGCAGCGCGTGGCCGCGCGGGCGTGGGCGACCGTCTCCACCGTGTGGTAGTCGGCGTGGAAGGCTCGCTGGAGCAGCCGCTCCCCGTAGCCGGTGGTGCCGCAGGCGGCCACGTCCAGCTCCACGCCGCGGGTGCGGAAGGCGTCGCGCATGGCCAGCAGCGCGTCGCGCGCCACGTCGAGGGGCCGTCCGTCGTTGCGCGCGTAGAAGCTGTGGGCAAGCTTTCCCTCCTCGTCCACCAAGGCGAGCTTGGTGGTGGTGCTGCCCGAGTCGATACCCAGGTAGCAGCGCAGCGTCCCGCCCTGCTCGCGCGCCCGCGCCGCCGCCCGGTCCAGGTTGGGCGGGGCGGGCCGGGCGTGGCGGGTGCGGAAGGCCGCGCGCTCCTCCTCGGTGGCGAACAAGGGCGCCGGCGCGGGGCCGGAGGTTTCCTCGTCCCGGAATCCCTCCAGAAGACGGGCGGCCTCGCGCGCGTCGAGGGTCGCGTCCTTATCGGCGAACATGCCGGAAAGCGCAAGCGCCGCTCCCCGGGCCACGATGGTCTCAGGGCGGTCGGGCAGCAGCGCCTCGCCGTCTGCGAGCCCCAGCCGTTCGGCGAACACGCGCACGAGCGTGGGGTTGAACGTGAGCGGGCCGCCCTCGAACACGACGGGCGCCTCGATGGAAAGGCCCTGCGCAAGCCCCCCGATCGTCTGCTTGGCCACGGCGTGCAGCGCCGAGAGCGCCAGATCCTCGCGCGCCGCCCCCTGGTTGAGCAGGGGCTGGATGTCCGTTTTGGCGTACACGCCGCAGCGGCCCGATATGTCGTAGACCGTCGAGCCCTTGGCGGCCAGCGCGTCGAACCGCTCCACGGGCACCTTGAGCACGGCGGCCATCTCGTCCAGAAACGCGCCCGTGCCGCCCGCGCAGCTGCCGTTCATGCGCATGTCGGCCACTTCAAGCTTGCCGGTGGCCTCGTTTTCGCGGAAGAACACCATCTTGGCGTCCTGGCCGCCCAGCTCGATGGCGCAGCGCGCCTGGGGATGCAGCTCCTGCACGGCCGCCGCGCCCGCCACCACCTCTTGGACGAACGGCACGCCCAGCCGCTCGGCGATGGCGCCGCCGCCCGATCCGCACAGCGCCACCCGCATGCGCGCGCCGGAAAGGCGCGCCGCCGCTTCCCCGAGGGCGTCGAGCACGCTTCGCGCCTGAAGCGCGCCGTGGCGGGCGTAGCGCGAGAACAGCACGTCTCCCGTGCTCGGATCGAGGGCGACCGCCTTGGTCGTGGTGGATCCCACGTCGATGCCCACGTGGACGGTCTTGGGCGATGCTCCCGGGCGCCGTCTTGCTTGTTCCATACACCTTCCCACCTTGGCGACGATACAACTGCTTTCCCGATTATATGCAACAGATTGTTTAATAAAAATGAACAACCTATGCGGTTTTGCGCAATATTCGCGAAAGGAAGGGGGGTGCGGGCGGGCGGCGGCGCGTCAGTTCTGCGTGGAGAGGAACGTGGGAAGCGTCATCTGCTCGATCTGGTCCTGCAGCTCCTCAAGCTCGTCGACGTGGCGGTCCTCGTCGCGCAGTATGCCTTCGAGGACGTCGCGCGTGGCGTAATCGAGCACCGTGCCGGCTAGGACGATGGCCTCGTTGTAGTCCCTGACCGTGTCCACTTCCAGCTTGTGGTCGTTGTCGACCTGCTGGGGCACGGCTTCTCCGATGCGGATGTCGTTGAGGTTGGACACGACGGGGGTTCCCTCGAGGAACAGGATGCGCTCGATCAGCTTCTCGGCGTGCCTCATCTCGGTGATGGAGCGCTTTTTGAAGTTGTCGCTTAAACGGGCGTATCCCCAGTCCTCGCACATCTCGGCGTGCACCATGTACTGGTTGATGGCTGTGAGCTCACCTGCGAGCAGGTTGTTCAGGGCGTCTACGAGTTCCCGGTTTCCCTTCATGGCGGATGCTCCTTCTTGTCGGCGTTGCGTTCGGCCGGCGCTTGCGGCCGGGAGGGCCGCGAGGCGCCTCGGCCCCTTCCCGGGATTGTACGGGCCCTCGCCCCGCGCGGGCCGCTTCCGGCAAGGCCGTAGGCGTACCGTAGCCGCGCCGAAGCCCGCACGCTTCGAAGATGCGCCCTCCGCCCGCTTCCCGCCTTTCGCCTGTTTTTGAAAACCGTGCGAAAGCGACCGGGGGATTCGGCCGGTGTGCTAGAATAAGCGGCTGGCATAAGCAATATCGGAAGGGACTCATATGTCAGGGCACTCAAAATGGGCAACTACCAAGCATCGCAAGGCCGCGCAGGACGCTAAGCGCTCGGCCTTGTTCTCCAAGCTGTCGCGCAACATCACCGTGGCGGCCAAGGAGGGCGGCGACCCCAACCCCGACAACAACGCGTCGCTTGCCGCCGCCATCGAGAAGGCGAAGGGCTACTCCCTGCCGAAGGACAAGATCAAGGTGGCCATCGACAAGGCGTTCGGCACCGGCAAGGACTCCGCGAGCTACGAGACGGTGGTCTACGAGGGCTACGGTCCCTGCGGCGTGGCCATCTACTGCGAGGCGCTCACCGACAACCGCAACCGCACCGCCGCCGACGTGCGCGCGGCGTTCAACCACCACGGCGGCAACCTCGGCACCTCCGGCTCCGTGGCGTTCATGTTCGAGCGCAAGGGCCAGGTCATGGTGGCCAAGGAGGTGGAGACGGGCGACAAGAAGAACCCCGTGGGCCCCAACGGCGCCGCCGCCGACGAGGACGAGTTCATGATGGCCGTGGCCGAGGCCGGCGGCGTCGACTACGAGGACGCCGACGAGGAGTGGATCGTCTACACCGCGCCCACCGACCTCATGGCCGTGAAGCGCGGTCTGGAGGAGCAGGGTGTTGAGGTGAAGGGCGCCGAGCTCACCATGGAGCCCACCACGCCCACCTCCGTCTCCGTGTCCGACGCGAAGAAGGTCATGCGCCTGGTGGACAAGCTGGAGGAGTTGGAGGACCTGCAGAACGTCTACCACACCATGGACATCACCGACGAGATAGCCGAGGCGCTCGACGAGTAGCGGGCGCAGCTCCCCTCATCGACCGACGACGGCCCCGGAAGCCCGCTCGCTTCCGGGGCCGTCGTGCTGCGCGGCCTGTCTTGCCGGTGCGTCCGGCGTCTTGCGCGCATCGGTGCGCCAACTGCCGGCGTCCGCCCCTTTTGCCCGTTTGCGCAGCCCGTCTGCGCTACCGTCGTCCCTTGCGGTAAGGAATTCGGAAATTGGGGCCCCGGCTTGCGCCCGGAGTCCGTCGCTCGCCCGATTCGACGGCCGCAAGCTGAACGGCCGTCAAAGGGCCTCGCCCAAGTTTTCGCCGCCGTCCTCTGAATGTTGTGGTAGGATAGGTGCGAACATTCGTTTGTAAGAAAAAGCGCGACCGCAGAGCGGGCGGCAGCTTGGAGGAAAGGGCAGATGGCGCGCGTCGAACGCACCATACTCGGCATTGACCCCGGTCTGGCGAACACCGGCTGGGGCATCGTGTCCCAAAGCGGTGCGCGCCTGTCGTGCGTGGCGTACGGGTGCGTCTCCACATCCGCGGACGTGCCTCTGGAGCATCGCCTGATGAAGATCCACCGGCAGGTGGGCGCCGTCATCGGACGGTTCGGCCCAACGTGCGTGGGCATCGAGACGGTGTGGTTCGGCCAGAACGTCACGGCGGCGTTCGCCACCGGGCAGGCGCGCGGGGCGGCGCTCGTGGCCTGCGCCGAGCACGATTTGTACGTGGGGGAGTTCTCGCCCAAGCAGATCAAGCTGGCCGTGGTGGGCACGGGTTCGGCGGACAAGGAGCAGGTGCAGTACATGGTGCGCCAGCTGCTTTCGCTAGACGACGTCCCCCGGCCGGACCATGCGGCCGACGCGCTGGCCGCGGCCATCTGCTTCACCACCCACGAGGGGTTCGCGCAGGCCGAGAGCAGGTTCGACCATCTGGTGGCGAAAGCCGAGGCGCGCGACGCCGGGCGCCGGGGCATCTCCTGCGCCGCGTCCGGGCGGGCGGTTTCAAGGAAGGAGCGGGCATGATCGCGTTTCTGAAAGGCGTTTTGGCGGGCAAGACGGCGACGGCCGCCTACGTGGACGTGGGCGGCGTGGGGTTTGCCGTGGGCATGTCCCAGGCGAGCCTCTCAAAGCTGCCCGAGACGGGCTCTGCGGTGGAGGTGCACACTTACCTGCAGGTGCGCGAGGACGGCATGTCGCTGTTCGGCTTCCTCTCGCTTGAGGAGAAGACGCTGTTCGAAAAGCTCATCGGCGTGAGCGGCGTGGGGCCCAAGGTGGCGTTGGCGGCGCTTTCGGCCTTCACGCCCTCGGGGCTGGCCGCGGCCATAGCGGCCCAGGACGTGGCTGCGGTGCAACGGATACCCGGCGTGGGGAAGAAGACCGCCTCGCGCATCATCCTGGAGCTCAAAGGCTCGCTCGACCAGGGGCTGGCGGGGCTTTTCGACGAGGGCGCGCCGGCGGCCGTCCAGGCGGAGAGCCTCAAGGGCGCCCACGAGGCGCTGCTGTCCATGGGCTTCACCTCGGCGGAGGCCGACGTGGCGCTCAAGGGCGCCCCCGAGGGCGCCGACGAGGGCGGACTGCTACAATACGCGTTGAAGCGCTTGGGCGCGTAGCCCCGGGCGGCGCGAGGAGACGAAACGGGATTGGACGGCATGGCACGCGACGACATGGAGATAGAGGGCCTGGTGTTCGAGGCGCGCGGCGCGCAGGAGCGTCCTGCCCCGCGCGCGGTGGCGCCCGAGCTCACGGAGGACGACCTTGCGCTCGACCGCAGCCTGCGGCCGAAGCGGTTGGGGGACTACCTGGGCCAGACCAAGGTCAAGGAGTCCCTGGCCATCCTCATCGAGGCCGCGCGCGCCCGTGGGGACGTGGTGGACCACATCCTGTTCTCGGGCCCTCCGGGCTTGGGCAAGACCACGCTCGCCACGGTGGTGGCCAACGAGCTGGGGGCCAACATCAAGACCACGAGCGGCCCCGCCATCGAGCGTACCGGGGACCTTGCCGCGATACTCACGAACCTCGAAGAGGGCGACGTGCTGTTCATCGACGAGATCCATCGTCTCAACCGCATGGTGGAGGAGGTCCTCTATCCCGCGCTCGAGGACTTCGCGCTGGACATCGTGGTGGGAAAGGGTCCCGCGGCCCGCTCCATCCGCCTCGACCTGCCGCGCTTCACCCTCATCGGCGCCACAACGCGCACGGGCCTGCTCACCGGGCCTTTGCGCGACCGCTTCGGCATCGTGTTCCGCCTGCAGTACTACACGCCCGAGGAGCTGGGGGCTATCGTGCGCCGCTCGGCCTCCATACTGGGCGTGGAGGCGGCCGAGGACGGCGCGCTCGAGATAGCCCGGCGCAGCCGCGGCACGCCGCGTCTGGCCAACAGGCTGCTCAAGCGTGTGCGCGATTGGGCGCAGGTGCGCGGCGACGGCGTCATAGACGAGGACGTGGCGGCCCAGGCGCTCAGCTTCTTCGAGGTTGACGCGCTGGGGCTGGACGCGGTGGACAACCGCATTCTGGAGCTTTTGGCGGTGCAGTTCGGCGGCCGCCCCGTGGGTCTGACCACGCTCGCCTCGGCGCTGGCCGAGGATCCGGACACGCTGGAGGACGTCTACGAGCCCTACCTCATGCAGCAGGGGCTTATGGTGCGCACGCCGAAGGGGCGGATGGCCACCGAGCGAGCCTACGGCCACCTGGGCGTCCCGCTTCCGCCGTCCTGACGGCGCCGCCCTCGTCACAAGAAAGGATTCCCATGCTCGAGCAGGACTACCTCATGCGCATCATCCTTCAGTTCGCGGAGATCATCCGGCGCAGCTGGACGAAGGCGACCGACGAATGCGATCCCAAGCGCGCGGCCGACATGCTGGAGGACGCCGTGGGGGACGCGGTGGACATGGACGGCGAGGCGCTGCTGTCGCTGGCGCCGGAGTCCATCGCCGCCGTCATGCAGGTGTCGGGGGTCGATCCGCGCGTGACCGAGTACATCGCCCGCAGCCTGCTTCTGGCGTCGGGGTACCTGCGCGAGGCGGGGGAGGGCGCTTTGGCCGACGTCCGCGAGGGGCAGGCGCGCGCCATCGCGGAGTCGTACGGCTTCGATCTTCCGGACAGCGCCGAGGAGCTGGCCCTGCTCATGGACGAGGCCGACGAGGAGCTGGCGCTCAGGGCCGAGGAGTCGATAGCCGCCATGGGCCTCGAGGGCCCTGCGGAGGCGGCGGACCCGCTTGTGGAGCGCGCGGAGGGGGAGGGTTCGCGCTGACCGGACCGGCTATGGGCGCTTTGCGGGCGTCCTGCTGGTCGTCGCGGCGGCTTCGGGCGCGGGGTGGGTCGCGCTGCTGCGATCTCCCATTCCCTTGATCGGGGTCAAAGATGTCCCTGCCTCCGCCCCTGCGAATCCGCCGGGACGGGCGGGAGGTTTCCGGGAGGGCGAGGGACCGTCGGCGGCCGCGCGCCGGCCGCGCGCCGCGTCCCGGTCAACGAAACGGTAAAAAAGCCGCGAAACGAAGATTCCCGAACGTTTTCCCGCGCGCATGGCGTATAGTGGTCATGTGCCCTCGAGGTGAGGGCGAGTGCCGCGGGCATGCGGCACACAGCGTGATCTTCCCGAGCGATCGGGAAGAGGAGAAAGAGGATTTAAAATGGCGCAAGGTACTGTGAAGTGGTTCAATCCCGAGAAGGGCTACGGCTTCATCTCTCAGAACGATGGCGAGGATCTCTTCGTCCATTTCTCTGAGATCAAGATGGACGGGTTCAAGACCCTGGACGAGGGCGCTGCGGTGGAGTTCGACGTCACCACGGGTCAGAACGGCAAGCTCCAGGCGAGCAACGTGGTGAAGCTGTAGGGAATCTCCTGCCAATGCCGAAAAGCCCCCGCTTGCGCGGGGGCTTTTTTGTGCCCTGAAAGCAGGTGGGGCTGCGAAGGCGCCCCTGGGAGCGGGCGGCGAACGGGTCTGCGGAGGCGCCTCTGAGGGCGGGCGAGGCCGGACGGGGTTGCGAAGGCGCCCCTGGGAGCGGGCGACGAACGGGCGGGGTCCGCAGTGGCGGGTGGAACCCGCGGATAGCTTGGGGCGGGCGGGGCTTGCGAGGACGATGGCCCGCCCGCGGCTCCGCGCGCTCCGCTCGCGGCGCATCGCGCGCTCTCGGGCGAAGGCCCGCCTAGCGGATGAGCATGGCGTCGCCGAAGGAGAGCAGGCGGTAGCGCTCGGCCACGGCGTGGGCGTAGGCGGCCATGATGTTGTCGCGGGTGGAAAACGCGGAGACGAGCATCATGAGCGTGGAGCGCGGCACGTGGAAGTTCGTGACCAGGGCGTCCACGGCGCGAAACTCGTAGCCGGGCAGGATGTAGAGCGAGGTGGCCTCGCCCTCGCGCGCCGTGACGGCGCCCGCCTCGGCGTCCCAGGCGCTCTCAAGGCTGCGCACGCTCGTCGTGCCCACGGCCACCACGCGCCCGCCCCGCTCGCGCGTCTCGTTGACGGCGTCGGCGGCGCGCTGCCCCACGGTGTAGCGCTCGGTGTGGATGACGTGCTGTTCGGGGTCGTCCTCGTCCACGATGCGGAACGTGTCCAGGCCCACCTCCAGCTCCACCGTCTCCCATCCCACGCCCTTCTCGCGCAGCCGGTCGATGAGCTTGGGCGTGAAGTGCAGCCCCGCCGTGGGGGCCGCCGCCGAGCTCTCGCGGCGGGAGTACACGGTTTGGTAGAGTTCCTCGTCGCCGGCGTATTCCTTGATGTAGGGCGGCAGAGGCGTGCGGCCCACCGCGTGCAGCGCCTCGTCGAGCGAGGGCAGCGTGGTAAAGAGCCGCGCTATGCGCTCGCCTTTCTGGGCGTTTCGCGCCCAGTCCACTATCTCGGCCGACAGCACCGCGTTGCCCGCGGCGTCTGCGAAGTCCACCACGGCCCCGCTTCCGGGCTTGAGGCGCTTGCCGGGGCGCACGAGCACCTCCCACAGCGCGCTTCTGTTCTGGGTGGGCGTGCCGTGCTGGCGCAGCAGGAACACCTCGGCCGCCCCTCCCGTGCCGCGCTTTTTCCCCACGAGGCGCGCCGGCATGACGCGCGTCTCGTTGGCCACGAGCAAATCCCCCGGGCGCAGGTACTCGACGATGTCGCGGAACACGCGGTCCTCAAGCGCGCCGGTTTCGCGGTCCATGACGAGCAGGCGGCAGCCGTCGCGGTCGAGCGCGGGCTCTTGCGCGATGAGATCGGGGGGCAGGTCGTAGTCGAAATCGCTCGTCAGCATGCGGGTTCCTTCTGTGGCGCGGGACGTTCGTACAAGCTAGCCATTATAGGCGTTCGCCCCTAAGCGTGCCAGGGGATGCGCGGGGACGTTTGGCGGGGATGTTCCCGTCTCCTCCCCATCCTGCCGTTTTCGCTGCGCTGCCGGACGTTTTTCGGGTAGGATGGCCGTGAGCGTTTTTCGAGGAAGGAGGTGCCCATGCTGGATCTGAGGCGCGCGCTGGCCAGCGCGCCGCGGACCCCCGGGCAGGCGGAGCTGCGGCCGCTTCTCACCGAATGGGGCGAGCGGATAGCGGCGGGGGAGGAGCGCGCGACGCCCCATCCGCGTCCGCGGTTCGCGCGCGCGTCGTTCGAGCCGCTTGACGGGTGGTGGGATTTCGCCGTCGTCTCCTGCGAGGGCGCAGCGGATGCGTGGCGCGACGCCCGGCCGCCGGCGGAGTTTTCCGAGCGCATCCGGGTGCCGTTCTCGCCCGAGGCGCCGCTTTCGGGCGTGGGCCGGCAGGTGGGCCCCGACGAGCTTGCCTGGTACCGCCGAACGTTTGCGGCGCCCGAGGGTAAGCGGGTGCTCCTGCATTTCGAGGCGGTGGATTGGGCATGCTCCTGCCTGGTGAACGGCGTGCGCGTGGGCGAGCATGTGGGCGGCTACCTGCCGTTCTCGTTCGATGTGACCGACGCTTTGCGCGATGGGGAAAACGAGCTTGCGCTTTGCGCGTACGACCCCGGCGACGAGGGCGTGCAGCCGCGCGGGAAACAGCGCCGGGCGCGCGGCGGCATCTGGTACACGGCGCAAAGCGGCATCTGGCAGACGGTGTGGCTGGAGGCGGTGGGGGCGCGGCGCATCGCGTCGCTTGCGGCCGAGGCGCGCCCCGCCGAGGGGCGGGTGGTGCTGACCGTGCAGGTGGAGGGCGCGGGGCCGGCGCTGCCGCTTTCCGCGCGCGTGCTCGACGGCGGCAGGGAGGTGGGGCGGGCCTCGGCCATGGCTTCGGCGGGGACGCATGAGTTTTCGGTGGAGGTGGGCGTCCCGCGCCTGTGGAGTTTGGAGGACCCTCACCTTTACGACCTGGAGCTTTCGTACGGAGACGACCGCGTGGCCAGCTACTGCGCGTTTCGCACCGTGTCGGTGGGCGAGGACGCGCGGGGCGTGCGGCGGTTCTTCCTCAACGGAGAGCCGCTGTTCGTGCGCGGCGTGCTCGACCAGGGCTACTGGCCCGACGGCCTCATGACCGCGCCCTCCGACGAGGCGATGGCCTCCGACATCCGCGCGATGAAGCGCCTTGGCTTCAATTTGCTGCGCAAGCACCTCAAGGTGGAGGCCGGCCGCTTCTATTACCACTGCGACCGTTTGGGCATGCTCGTGTGCCAGGACATGGTGAGCGGCGGGTCGGTTCCCAGCACGTGGCGCACAAGCTACAAGCCGACGCTCTTCCGCAGGTCGTGGGACCGCTTCGCCGACGACTCGCCGTCCCATCGCGCCGCTTTGGGCGCTGGGAGCGCGGCTTTCCGCGACGAATGGACGCGAACGTGCGCCGGTGTGGTGAGGCTTTTGCGGGACCATCCGTCGGTGGCGATGTGGTCGCTGTTCAACGAGGGATGGGGCCAGTTCGACGCGCGCGCGGCCGTCAAGCTCGTGCGCGGCCTGGACCCCTTACGGCCCATCGACGCGACGAGCGGGTGGTACGACCAGCGCTGCGGCGACTTCTTCAGCGTGCACAACTACTTCCGGCCCCTTGAGGTGTACCGCGACAAGGCGCGTCCGGCGCGGGCGTTTCTGCTCTCGGAGTTCGGCGGGCTTTCCTGCCACCTGCCCGGGCACAGCTCGCTTCCCACGTCGTATGGCTACGAGAGCTGCGCCGACCTCGCGTCGTTTCGCCGGGCCGTGCGCGAGACGCTCGATCGCGCTTGCGCGCTGGAGGGCCAAGGGCTTGCGGGGTTTGTGTACACGCAGCTCTCGGACGTGGAGGAGGAGACGAACGGGCTGCTTACCTATGACCGGCGCGTATGCAAG
>NZ_CBDTNW010000111.1:0-6566 GCF_965361815.1 Rubneribacter sp. | reverse complement strand
CGTAAAACATCCTCCCCCTTTTCGCCTGAGAGAGCGTGAAGTTATCCCCATTCTGCGTCACGGAGGGGTCGCCCGGGGGTCCTGCGGCCAACCTGTGGGCGACCCCGGCGGGTCCGCGCGCCCCGGGCGCCCCGCGCGGGCGCGGCCTCCCTCCCCGAAACCCCCCTGCAAACGGGAAGGCCGCCTCCTTGCGGGGCGCCCGGCTCCTCCGTCCCGCCCCCACCTCAGCTTCCCGCCATCGCCACGCAGCGAAGGCGCGGCGATAACCCTGCTATTTCAGCAGATTCTCAAGGGCCTCCAGGAACACCTCCACGTTCTTCGCCAAAGGTTGTTCCACGAAATAGCACGATATGGGGAACAATGCGTTTTCCATGGGCGTCTGCACAAGGTTTGGATCGGTGAGGAAGATCATGTCCTGCAAGGACGATTGGCACACCACGAACACCTCGTTGTGGTCCAGCCTGAGCATGGACAGCTCGTGGGGGGAGTTGAAGAAGCACTCGCGCGTCGCGGGCTGGAACCCGTTCGCAAGGCAGAGGGCTTCAATGTAGTTCCAGCTATCGTTGAAGTGGTTCCCAACAAGTCGGATGAACGTCATCCTTCGCAAGTCCGCCATGCCGATGGGCGCGCGCGAGGACGCAGGATCGTCTTTGCGCAGGCAGGCGACGAACGGACTGCTGTAAAGCAGCCGGTGGCCGAGCACCAGGTGGTTCGCCTCGATCACGGCAGGCGGCAGGACGAGCAGGTCAAGGTGGCCTTCGATCAGCTCATGGGAGTGGGGCATGGGCGCGTTGGGCCTGAAGTCGAACAGGCACTCTATCCCGCGCCGCTCAAGGTCGGCTTTGGCCTGCGAGAACAAACGCATCACCTCGCGGTCCTGGAACACGCCCCCTATGCGCAGCTCGATGCGGACGCCGTCGTCGCGTTTGAGTTCTCGCTTCATCCTGTCGAAGTTGGACACGATGGCGGCCGCGTGCTCGGCGACGATCCTTCCCTGGGGAGTGAGCGACACCCGTTGCTTGTCTCGCTCTATCAGCACGCAGCCCAGCTCCCGCTCCAAATGCTGCACGTGCTTGCTCAGAGTCGATTGCGATACGGGGATGGAGCGGGCCGCCTCGGTGAAGTTTGAATAATGCACCAACTCGAGAAATTCCCTCATCAGCGCGATGTCCATGTGGGTCCCCCTTCCCTCGTGCGAACATTGTACCGAAAATCCCCGCCTCAATCTCCCTCCTCCTTTCGTCGCGGCCGCCCCGGCCAACGTGGAATGGCCTCATTCCAAGTTGGCCGGTCCTCATGACGATGCGTCGCGTGCGGCCCGCCATCGTCATTTCCCCCATTCTCTCCGGGTTCCTAGAATGGGCCCGAGGGGCGCGGGCCGTCAACCGCGCGGCTTGCGCCGAATCACAGACGAGAGGAGGAGGCATGAGAGGTCTTGCGCTCACGCGAAGGAGCTTCCTGAAGGCGGCGGCGGTCACCGCAGCGGCAGCGGGACTCTCCCAAGCGGCGACCCCGGTCGCTTTGGCCGAGGGCGCCGGATCGTCGGATGACGCCGGCGTCAAGCGAATCCGCACGACATGCCGCGGATGCGGCAAGATGGAGTGCGGGGTGTGGGTGACCGTGCAGGATGGCCGCGCGATCAAGGTCGAGGGCGACATGAGCGCGTTTCAGTCGCATGGAAACTGCTGCACGAAGTCGCAGTCGTCCATCCAGGCGGCCTACCATCCCGACCGCCTGCGCTACCCCATGAAGCGCACGAACCCCAAGGGCGAGGATCCGGGCTGGGTGCGCATCGAATGGGACGAGGCCATCGAGTCCACCGCCAGCGCCCTCAAGGAGCTGAGCGGCAAATACGGCGGCGAGACGTTCTTCGCCATGGCCGGGACAAGCCGCATCTACTGCATGAGCACCTACGGCAACGGCCTGGGCAAGCTCGTGGGATCCCCGAACACCATGGTGTCGTTTCAGGTGTGCAAGGGTCCGCGCCACTTCGCCACGGAGATGGTGTCGGAGTTCGCTCACAGCTGGATGGCGACGGTCGATCGCCCCAAGGTGTACGTGCAGTGGGGCGGCAGCGCGGAGATATCGAACTACGACGACTCGTGCCGCACCACCGTCGACGCGGCAGACGTGGCCGACTTGTACATATCCGTGGATCCGCGCCAAACGAACCTCGGAAAAGAAGCCGATATGTGGATGCACCTGCGTCCCGGCACCGACGCGGCCCTGGCGCTTTCCTGGGCCAACGTGATCATCGAGAACGACCTGTGCGACGATTTGTACGTGAAGCGCTGGACGAACGGGCCGTTTCTGATGTGCCAGGACATAGAACCCTCCGGCTTCACCACCACCCGCCGCGCCACGTTTGAGCTCAAGACCAGGCTGCTCAAAGAATCCGACATCAAGGAGGGCGGCAAGCCGACGCGCTTCATGGTGTGGGACGAGCTGGCTGGAACGGATGAGGCGCACCCTCTGCACGACAACGACCCCACCGGCCATCTGACCTGGTGGGATGCTGATCCCACCGACGCCCACTGGGAGGGCGAGGAGTGGAAGCCCCAGACGGAGGGACGCCAGGCGAGCCAGGAGCACCTGGTCGAAGGCGTCGAGCAGGGCTGGGTGGCCGACCCGTCGCCGTTCGATCCGGAGATCGACCCGGCGCTGTACGGCGAGTTCGAAATCGTCCTCAAGGACGGCACGGCGTCCAAGGTGGTGCCGGTGTGGCAGCTGTACGCGGACAGGTGCGCGGAGTTCGCCCCCGAGAAGGCCGAGGCCATTGTCGGCATCCCCGCAGCGGAGATAGAGGCCGCCGCGCTTGCCTACGCGACAAGGCTCGACCCGACGACGGGCTACGGCAACGGCGGCATCCAATACATGCTGGCCATCGAGCACTACGCCAACGCCATCCAGAACGTTCGGGCCATCGACGCGGTCACAGGCATCACCGGCAACTTCGACACGCCGGCGGGCAACCGCGGCCCCACGCGAGGCCCCATCTCCTCCATTCCGCTCTCGACGCCCTACGGGGCCCCGAACATCCCTCCCGACCAAATGGGCAAGATCCTCGGCGGAGAGCAATTCCCGCTGCTGAAATGGTGGAACTCCTGGGCCGACTGCACGACCATCTGGGATGCCGTGGAGACGGGCGAACCCTACAAGGTGTCGTGCGCCATCTGCCAGTCGGGCGACCACATGAACATGGCGAACTCCCTCCACGCTTGGGAGCAGCTCAAGAAGCTCGACTTCCTGGCGACGATGGAGCTGTGGCACACGCCCACGTCCGAGATGTCCGACATCCTCATGCCCGTCGCCCATTGGCTCGAGACGGACTGCGCCCGCATGTCTCAGGGAGCGTCGGGCGGTTTCGGCGCCATGCAGCAGTGCATCGACCTGCCCTTCGAGGTCAAGCACGACGCGCAGATCGTCATAGACCTGTACCGGGCCATGGGGGTTCCCCATTCGCCGATGCCCGACAATCCCTGGCCCGACACCCTTGATTTCCAGCTCAACCTGGACATCGACGGCTCGGGGATGGATTGGCAGACCTACAAGAAGGAGTTCCAGGAAAACGGCTGGTGGGACGCCAAGAAGTTCTGCCCCGACGACTGGGGCACCTACCGGCGCTACGAGACGGGCTATTTGCGCACCTTCCCGTACGGCTGGTCGGGGTCCGCGATGTTCGGGTACGGGGAGAAGCATGTGCCCGTTCCCGGGTTCGACACGCCCACGATGAAACACGAGCTGTGGTCCACCGTCATGGAAACGTACCATCCTGACGAAGGGTGGGAGCTGCCCACCTTCACAGAGCCCCCCGAAAGCCCCGTGGCCGATCCGCAGCTGCACGAGGAGTATCCCTTCACGCTCACGACGGGCCGGCGCATCCCGGTGTACTTCCACAGCGAGCACAGGCAGCTGCCGTGGTGCCGGGAGCTTTGGCCCGCGCCGCGCTGCGAGATCAACCCGGCCGACGCCTTGGAGCTGGGCATCGAGCAGGGCGACTGGGTGTGGATAGAAAGCCAGCGGGGCCGCATCCGCCAGACGGCCGACCTCTACTACGGCATTCCGCGCGGAGTGGCGAACTGCGAGCACCAATGGTGGTTCCCCGAGCTTTCCCAGCCGAGCCACGGTTTCGAGCTGTCCGGCGTGAACTGCCTGGTGGACAGGCATGCCCAGGATCCGCATTGCGGGTGCACGAACCTGCGCGGGTACGCGGTGAAAATCTACAAGGCGGACGAAGGCGTGCCGCGCGGAGACGACGGAACCCCCATTATCGCGAGCGCCGACGACGAGCGCTTGAAGGCTTGGCTGCCTTTGAGCGACGCCCAGATGAAGGAGGTGTGACATGCAATACGCGATAGCGACGGATCTGAACCGCTGCGTCGGATGCCTAGCCTGCTCGGTTGCCTGCAAAACCGTGAACCAGGTGCCCATCGGAAGCTTCTGGAACAAGACGCTGCGCATAGGCCCCAACCCGAAGGAGGGCGGATCGGGGCAGTATCCCGATGTGGAGATGTACTTTTTGACCGTGCAGTGCCAGCACTGCGCCCAGCCCGAGTGCGTTGCCGTGTGCCCCACGGGCGCCTCGCACAAGCTTGAGGACGGCACGGTGCAGATAGACAAGTCCAAGTGCATCGGCTGCCAGTTCTGCGCCATGGCCTGCCCTTACGGGGTGAGGTACTTGAACGAGGAGGAGCGCGTGGTGGAGAAGTGCACGCTCTGCGAACAGCAGATCGCCCAGGGAGAGCTGCCGCAGTGCGTGAGCCAGTGCGGCGGGCGCGCGCGGTTCTTCGGGGGCTTGGATGCGGGGCTTGAGAATTTCGAAGGTCCGCACGAGGCCGTGGAGGATCGGTCGTACGAGGGCGTCGCGAGTTCCCGCGTGAAGCTCGGCGACGACGTGAAGCCCTATGAGGACGCCGACGTGCACCGTCTGCCGAACGTGGGCAACAACCCGGCGTTCGTGTACATCCTGCGCGGCCGTGAGTGGAAGGGAGGGGAGTAGGCTATGGAACTGCAATGGCCTTTGATTCTGTTCACCACGCTGGTGGCGTGGAGCGCGGGGCTGTTCGGGACGCAGGCGCTCTTGGCGGCCGGCGGGCACGCGAAGAGGTCCCAGCTGCCTGCCTGGGTTGCGAGCGCGGCCCTGCTCGTCGCCGGCGGGATCGCGGTGTTCTTCCACCTGGAGCACTGGGAGAGGATCTTCAACGGCTTCGGGCACATCACCTCCGGCATCACCCAGGAGCTGATAGCCATCGTGGCCCTGGCGGCGGTGGCCGTGGCCTACCTGGTCATGATGCGCCGCTCCGAGGACGGCGCCACCGTCCCGAAGTGGCTCTGCTGGCTGTCCGTCGCCGCGTGCGCCGTCCTCGTCGCGGTGATGGCCCACTCCTACATGATGGCCGCCCGCCCCGCGTGGGACAGCGTGCTCTGGATCCTCTACGTGCTGGGCAACGCCTGCGCCCTCGGGCCGTGCACCATGGCCCTCGTCATGGCCGCGGCGGGCGACGAGACGGCGCCCGCCGGCCTGCCGGCCCTCGCAGGGACCGCCCTCGGGGCCGCGGCGGCCGTCGCCTTCGCCGCCTCCCTGCAGGCGTCCGCCGGCGCCTTCGCCGAGGTGGGCTTCTACTTCGACCCCACCCACCCCACCGCCGGCATGGCCGACGCGGCGGCCGCGGTGGCCGCCCAGGCGCCGCTTCTGTGGGCGGGCGCCGTGGTCGTCGGCGGCCTGGTTCCGCTGGCGGCGGCCCTCATGGGCCGCAAGACCGCCAACTGGAAGGTCTGGGGCGCCGTCGCCGTGGCCTGCGCCCTCGTAGGGGCCATCGCCCTGCGCGTGGTCTTCTACGAGCTGGGGCTTTCGGTGTTCATGTTCTACTAGCGCCCACCCCTCGCATCCGCGGGAGCCGCATGGGCGCGCCCCTCCTCCTGCGGACGCGGAGGAGGGGGCTCCCCGCCCCCTCCCCGGGCGCCTCGCGCGAGGCGGGATCGCGCGCCGCGGGCGCAACGGCGGCAGCGCGTCCCGGATGCTTCACGTGGAACATTCTCCCTCTGGGCGCCTGGAGCGTGACGTTATCCCCGTCCTGCGTCACCTGCTGCGTCACCCGGCTCGCCGCGGGGCACTCCGATCCGTGCGCCCGGCCCGCAGCCTCCCCGCCAAGCCGCCGCCGGCGGGGCCGGGCGCTTCCGCAGGTTGGTCACAAACCGCGTCCTATGGCACGCACGGGGCCGGTTTCGCATCCTCCGCGCCCTTCGTGTTCGGAGAAACCCCAGGTCGTGGAAAACGCGCGACCCGCCGATGCGCCGAATTGGCCCTTCGGAGTGCCACAGGGCGCGGTTTGTGACCAACTTGCGGGCGGCGCCCCGCCGGATCGTCCGCCAGAGGGGCCGGACGCCGCTCCTCCGGCGAGCCCCGCACGCCCCGCGCAGCCTCCCTTCCGGCGGGTCTGCGCGCCCCGAGCGTTCTCCGGCGCCCCCGAGCGCCCCGAGGGGGGGGGGGAGTCCTTCCCGAGAAACCATCTAACAACGGAAAAAGCGTGCACACCTGGGTCCTGTTTTGTTAGGTCGTACCGCCT
>NZ_CBDTNW010000110.1:0-8376 GCF_965361815.1 Rubneribacter sp. | reverse complement strand
GGGATCGAGGATTTTGAACGCCTGGTCGACGTAGGTTTGGGCGTTCGCCTTGATCTGCTCGGACGTGAGCTGCGGGCGCGTGGAGTTACGGCCGGACGGATCGCCGATGAGCGCGGTGCCGTCGCCGATGATGAGCGTGACGCCGTGGCCGAGGTCTTGGAACTGACGCAGCTTGCGCAGCGGCACGGCGTGGCCGAGGTGGATGTCGGGGGCCGTGGGATCCACACCCAGCTTGATGTTGAGCGGCTTGCCGCGCTTGAGCTTCTCAAGCAGCGCGCTTTCCGGCACGATCTGCGCCGTCCCGGACGCGATAACGTGGAGTTGTTCTTCAGCGGATAGCATCGTTTCCTCTTTTCGATCCTCGTTCGACGGCTAAGGATTCTACCATATGCCCGCCTGGCGGCGTCCGCCGACGCTCATTGGACGCCTCGGAACAGATGCCCGCTCGTCGTGCCCTGCTCCTTGGGCACCGCGCCCTCGCCGACATTGGCCAACCTGCGCGCACGGACAACCCGGGCGACGGCCCGGGACGTCTCCTCGACGTTCATGAGGGTGGCGTCCACCATGACCGCCGACAGGCCCGCTCCAATGAGGTCGGGCATGGCGTGGACCACGTCGAGCCGCACCGCATTGTACAGGTGGCTGCGGCCAAGGGCGTCGGTGACGACCGGGAACTCGAAGCCTTTGCGATCTTTGAGGTAATGGGGGCTTTTGCGGCGCGGGCACGCGTCGCAGTCCTCATCGCAGGGTCCCTGGCTCATGAGCAGGCAGTGCTCCGTCACCATGAGCTCCTGCGCCCCCGAAACCGTCAAGCCCAGATCGACAGGGGAATCCTCGGCCATATCGGCGATCTGGCCGAGCGTGAGCTCGGGCGAGAGCCACACGCGGGTCGCCCCCAGCTCGGCGACGGCGGCCAGGGAGAGCGCATTGGTCACGGGGATGTGCGGGCCCGCTTCCACCTGCGCCCCCATCTCGGCGGCGCGGACAAGCGCACCCAGGCTCTCGGCGAGCACCGGCTTGCCGGACCTGACGTAGCGCCACGGGTCGAAACCGAGGGCCGCCTCGCGCGTGCCCTCGACCGGATCGTGCTCGACGACGGGCAGGGCCACGACGGCCTGCTTGGGATAGCCCGCCTGCTCGGCCGTTTGCGAGCGCTGCCCGGCGACGACGGCCTCTCCGCGCTTGTGGTTCAGCGCAGGGACGTAGACGACATCGGCCCCCGCGCGCTTGGCGGCTCGCGCGCACGCGGGATTGGTCGCCCAGACGGCGATGGTCATCCCTCGCGGACGCGAGAAGGAGAAGGCCGAGCGCGGCTCCACACGCGGAAGCCTGCGCTTGCGCTTGGAGGAGAGCAGCGCCTCCTCCAAGCGCTCGAGGGCGGCGGCGCGCGCCCGGTGGAGCTGCGAGAAACCGATGCCGACGTCCTCGTCGAGGTCCACCTCGAGGGATTCGAGGACAAACGGCGTCTGGCCGAGGCGGTCTACGTGGGCCCGCACGTCTTCGCGGGACACGGGTTTGGTGCGCGCGGCTTCGACCGGCTCCCCTTCGGCAACCCCTGCGGCCGCTCGCGCCGCCTCGTCCGCCCGAGCGCGCGGCGCGAGGGAGAACTCCACGCGAAGGGGCTCTCCCTTGCGCAGGGCGACCTTCCCGACAACGGGAACGCGCGGCTCGAGGGGATCGTCCGCGAAGGACAGCTCCGCGCTGCGAACGCGAAACACCCGATCCCCCTTCCCCACCGGCTTGTCCGGATGCGTCCGGACGTTGCCCTCACGGTCAAGCTCCACGTCGCCAAGCTGGTAGGCGAAGCGGCCCTTGTTGGTCCAAAACTCAAGGACGTCGCCTCGCGCAAGCTCGCGCTCCGCCGCGACGAGCGCCTCTCCGCCGCGAACGCCCGCGACGCGTCCGACGAACACGCCGCGATTGTTCGGACGCCCATAGCTCATGATGCCGTTGCCGCGCTCGCCCGTCAGATAGGCGGTCGTGAAGCCGCGGGAGAACGCTTCGGCCAGGGCAGCGCGCTCCTCCTCGGTCGAGCGCGGAGGCTCCCCGTCCTCGGCGCTCAAGCGCCAGGCGAGCACGCGGTCGAGCGCGGCGCGGTAGGCTCCGGTAACGGCGCGCACGTATTCGGGGGACTTCATGCGGCCCTCTATCTTGAAGGACGCCGCGCCCGCCTCCACGAGCGCGGGGAGCAGGTCGATGGCGCACAGGTCGCGTGGAGAGAGCAGGTGATCGCCCGGGGAGGGCAGGCTTTTGCGCTGCGCCACGTTGCGCAGTTCGTAGGGCAGCCGGCACGCCTGGGCGCACAGGCCCCGGTTGGCGGAGCGGCCCCCTATGAGCGACGACATGAAGCACTGGCCCGAATAGCACACGCACAGCGCCCCGTGGACGAACGCCTCCGTCTCCATACCCAGCTCGCGGGCGACGGAGGACAGATGCTCGATCTCCTGCACCGACAGCTCGCGGGCAAGCGTCACGCGACGCGCACCCAGCTTGGCGGCCGCGCGGACGCCCGCTTCGTTGTGCGTGTTCATCTGCGTCGAAACATGAAGCCCGGCCTGGGGAAGCGTGCGCGACAGCTCGGAGGCGATGCCGACGTCCTGCACGATGAAGGCGTCGGCGCCGGCGCGGTAGGCCTGCCGCGCGGTCTCGAGGGCGCGATCGACCTCCGAGGGAAGCACGGCGGTGTTGAGCGCCACGTACACGCGCACGCCGCGCAGATGGGCGTAGTCGCAGGCTGCGGAAAACGTCTCGACCGTGAAGTTCTCCGCGCCGCGGCGGGCGTTGAACGAGTCGAGGCCGAGGTAGACCGCGTCGGCCCCTCCGCAGACGGCGGCATGGAGCGCCGCGGGGCTTCCGGCGGGGGCGAGCAGTTCGACATCGTGCAGCATGGCGCTCCTTCGTCTTTGTCCGGGAGGGCGGGCGGAGCCGGCGCGTCCGGCCGCTTGCGCGGCGCAACGTCCGCGAACGGCGCTCTCGCCCGCGAGAAACGGTTCGGTTACAACGCTATGGTAGTATAGTCGAACGATGAAAATACGCCGAAAACAGCGCGAAATGCGCACCCACGCCGTGAAATGGGTGCTCCTCCTGTCCGTTGCCGCCCTGTGCTTCGTCGCGTACTGCGGCGTCCGCGGCGTGATGGGCGTCATGGACGGATGGACGGCGGATCTGCCGCCCATCGAGGATGCCTCCTTCACCAACTACGCGCAGGAATCGGTCATGTACGCCGACGATGGGCAGACCGTCTTGGCCCAGTTTCAGCTGGAGAAGCGCGATCCTGTGGAGATAGACCAGATCAGCCCGTACGTTTTGGCGGGCACGGTGGACACCGAGGACGTGCGCTTCTACCAGCACGAGGGCGTGGACCTGCCGGGCATAGCGCGCGCCTTGGTGAACAACCTGCGCGGCGGGGACCTGGAGGGGGCCTCCACCATCACGCAGCAGCTCGTGCGCAACACGGTGCTCACCCAGGAGGCGAACGAGATATCCTTCGAGCGCAAGGTGCGCGAGGCGGAGTTGGCCATTGATCTGGAAAAGCGCTACTCCAAAGACGAGATCCTGCTCATGTATCTGAACACCATCAACTACGGAGACGGCTGCTACGGCATTGAGGCCGCAGCGCGAAACTACTTCCAAGTATCGGCGGCCGACCTCACGCTGGCGCAGGCGGCCGCGTTGGTGGGCATTCCCCAATCCCCCAACTACCTCAACCCCAAGGAGTACCCCGACGCGTGCCTCGCGCGCCGCAACGTGGTGCTCGACCGCATGCTGGCGGCCGGCGACATCACGCAGGAGGAGCACGACGCGGCGGCGGCCGAGGAGCTGGGGCTCAACCCCGCCCCCGACGCGCCGGCCGACGGCATTTACGCCTACTACCACTTCACGAGCTACGTGCGCGATCTGCTGCTCAAGGAGAACAATCCCTACGGATGCTCCTACGCTGACCTGTTCGAGGGCGGCCTGACCATATACACGTCCCTCAACCCCGATTTGCAGGAGAAGGCGGAGGCCGCCTGCGCGGCGCAGCGCGGGCGCATGGACGAGGCGCTGGACGCGTCCGTTGTGGCCATCGACCCGGCCACGGGCCAGGTGAAGGCCATGGTGGGCGGCAAGGGGGACAGCCAGGTGAACCTTGCCACAGGCCAAGAGGGAGGCGGGTCAGGCCGTCAGGCGGGATCCACGTTCAAGGCGTTCACACTGGCAGCCGCCATCGAGCAGGGCATCAATCCGCAGACCCTCATCGACTGCACCTCGCCCATGACCCACACGGTGGACGGCGTTTCGCTCAGCTTCGAGAACTTCGGCGGGGCGAACTACGGCATCCGCAGCATCCAAAGCGCCACGAGCGTGTCATCCAACACCGGGTACCTGCGCCTGTCCGAGAAGCTGGGGCAGCAGGCCACCACCGACATGGCGCACCGCCTGGGGGTGAAGACCCCGTTCAACACGGTGTACACCACCACGCTGGGCACAGCCGACGTGTCGCCTCTCGACCTGGCGAGCGCTTATGCCACCTTGGCGGCGGGCGGCGTCAGACGCGACGCGGTGGTGGTGACCAAGATCGTGGACCGTAACGGCGCGGTCATCTACGAGGCGCCCGACACAAGCGAGCGCGCCATCAGCGAGGAGGTGGCGGGCGCCACGACCAAGGTCCTGCGCGCGGTGTTCGACACGAGCGAGGGAACCGCCTACGACGCGCGGTTGGCCAACGGGCAGCCCGTAGCGGGAAAGACCGGGACGTCGAGCGACTTCGCGGACCACTGGCTGGTGGGCTACACCCCCTCACTGTCGGTAGCGGCCTGGATCGGCAACCCCGCAGGCGCCATCCGCACCGACACGAGCCTCACTTGCAACGCGCTGTGGAAGGACTTCATGGATCGCGCCACCGAGGGACGCCCCGTCGAGCAGTTCCCCCAAACGAAGGATCCCACGTACGGAAACGCCTACAATGCCGAGCAGAGAAGCAAGCTGGGCGCCGCCGTCCAAAACGGGTCGGCGGCCAATGGCACCGCCGGCTCCAGCGCTGACGAGGCGCGCACCGACGAGAGCGAACGCAACGTCGAAGGCAGCGCCGCTCCCCCCGACACGACGGGAAGGACCTTCGCCGAGGCCGTGTCCCTTCTGAGCGGCTACGAGGCCGGCTACCTTGAGGAGTACTCGGACACGGTTCCGGCAGGAACGGTGATCAGCCAGAGCATCCGCGACGGCATGGTGGTGATCGTGGTGTCGCTGGGACCCAAGCCCTAAGAGCCTTTCCTGCAAAGAAAAAGCCGATCCCGCACGGATTCGTCGCGCGGGATCGGCTTTCGAAGGGCGATTCGCCTCTGTTTGGCCGCCTTGCAAAAAGGCGGAAGCCCCTAGCTCTTCTCTGACGCCTTGTTGTCGCCTGACTGCAGCTTGCCCGTCCCTTCGTCGTACAGGCTTTGGATCTGGGCGACCCTGTCGTCGTACGACGCCCAGTCGAAGGGCTGCGCATCGGTGGCGCTGTCGATTTCCGTGTACAGCGAGACGTACTCGCTCAGGGCCTCCTCCAGCTTGGCCGCCCCGTCGACATACTCCTGCTGCACATCCTTCAGATCATCGGGCGCCTCAAGTCCGTTCAGGTCGTCAATGGCCTTGAACGCGTTGTCGGCCTGCGTGCGCATGCCCACGACATCGCCGCGCGACACCGCGTCGGAAAAGCCCTCGAGCCTGCCTTTCAAGTCCTCCATCACCTGGTTGACCTGCGCCATGTACGCGCGATTCTGGGACTGCTGCTGGTTCGCGGCGGTTCCCTGCTGAGCGCAGCCCCCCAAAACAAACAGCGCGAGCGCAGCCGCGAGCACCGTCGCAACCGCCCGGATGCGTTTCGATCGTTCCATTCCTTACCTGCTCTCCGTCATCGCCCGCCCCGCAGGGCGGCGTTTTCTTTCCTTACGTCGATCATTCGCCGGAGTCGGCTCCGCCGTCGGCGGACGACGACCCGCCGCCGGCCCCCGATCCGCCGCCGGAGCCGTTCGTGCCGCCGGAGTTACCGGAGCCTCCCGAACCGCCCGAAGCCCCTCCGCCAGAACCAGCCCCTCCGCCGGACGACCCGCCCGAGGATCCGCTTCCCGACGACGACCCACCGCCGGACGAAGACCCTCCTGCGCCGTCGGAGGAACCGCCGGAGCCGTTCGAGGAGCCGGACGACCCGTTCCCGTTGCCCGACGATGAAGCGGAGCCGCCCGTTGCGCTGTCCGAATCAGAGGGCGCGGAGGAGTTGCCGGACCCGGACGAGCCGCTTGCGTTTTGATAGCCCGATCCCGAATACGACGAGGAGTAGCCGCCGATATGGTAGGTGGAGTTGGTGTACGACGCCTGGTAGTCCGGATCGTCGGCATCGGGGAACTCCTCGGTCGGCTGACCTTCCAGCACCCGGTTCATGAAGTCGGCGAACACATCGTCGGCACCCACCGATGACGGGATGGTCTCGACGTTGCTGGGATCCCCGAACCAGATGGCCACCGAAAGCTGCGGGGTGATGCCGCAGAACGTGATGTCGTGGTACTCGTAGCTCGTGCCCGTTTTGGCGGCCACCTCCTGGCCGTTGTCGAGCCGGGCGGCGGTGCCCGTTCCGTCGTAGTCGGTCACGACGGTCTTCATCACGTCGGTGGCGGCCTTGGCCACCTCCGCCGAGATGACGCGCTCCCCTTCGGGGGCGGTGTGATCGGCTATGACCTTGCCCTCGCTGTCGTATATCTGCAGAATGGGCTGCGCGTCGTGGCCCATGCCGCCAGAGGCGATGGTCGCGTAGGCCTTCGACATGTCGAGCATGGTCACGTTGTCCGTGCCGAGCGTGAGCGAAGCGCTCGCGTTCAGCTCCGACGTGATGCCCATGCGCCTGGCAACCTCCTTCACCTTGTCGGTGCCGAGGGCCATCTGCAGACGCACGAACCCCGTGTTGGACGATTTCGCGAAGGCGCGCTGCATGCTGATGGTGCCGAAGCTTTGGTAGTTGATGTTGTTGAGCGGGTTGCTCGCGGTGTAGTCGGTTCCGGGGATCACCGCCGGAGAGGAGCAGTCGACCAGCGTGCTCGGATTGATCCCCGCCTCGAGGGCGGCCACGAGCGTGAACGTCTTGAACGACGAACCGCACGAGCGGCCTCCGTTGGTGCCTTGGCCCGTGGCGAGGTTGGTCTGGTTCACGGAATAGTCCTTACCGCCGACCAGCGCTTTGACATGCCCCGTGTCGGGGTCGATGGCCACGAGCGAACCCGATATGGCGTCGTTGAGCGTCGCCTCCTTGGCCCGCACCGCCTCTTCGGCGGCCTGCTGCGTTGCCACGTCGAGCGTCGTGATCACCCTGAGGCCGCCGGCGAATATCTCGGCCTGGGAATACGTTTCCTGGAGCGTGTTGATCACGTAGCTTGTGAAGTACGGGTACGCCAGTATGCCGTCGGTCGACGGCTCCGTCACGTTGAGCACAAGCTCTTCGGCCTGGGCGGCGTCATGCTCCTCCTGCGTGATGTAGCCGTTCGAAAGCATGCGGTCGAGCACCACGTTGCGCCGCGCCAAGCAGTTCTCGAGGTTCTGGATGGGCTCGTTGTAGGTGGGCGACTGGGGGATGCCCACGAGGGCGGCCGCCTCGGCAAGCGTGAGGTCCACGGCGTCTTTGGAGAAGTAGCGCTGCGCGGCGGCCTGAATGCCGTAGGTTCCGTTCCCGTAGTTGATGGTGTTCAGGTACATGAGCAGGATCTCGTCTTTGTCGTACACCTCCTCCAGCTTAACCGACAAGTACATCTCCCGCACCTTGCGCTTGAGGGAGATGTCGGTCATCTCGTCGGAGAGGATGGTGTTGCGGACGAACTGCTGCGTGATGGTGGAGGCGCCCTCCCGGCCGGACCCGGTCAGCGTCACGACGGCGGCGCGGGCGATGCCCCACAGGTCAAATCCGCCGTGCTCGTAGAAGCGCTCGTCCTCGGTGGCCACCGTTCCCTCGGTCACATAAGGGCTGATCTCGTCCAAGGACGAGACGGGATCGCGGTTCTCGAGCTGCAGCTTCGCCAGCTGCGTGGTCCCGTCGGACGCGTACACCTCCGACGGATGGGGCACGTTGAGCTCCTCGGCTTGGGAGACGTCGTACCCGTCCAGGTCGCCGATCCACGACGTGCCCAGGGCGTAGATGCCCACGCCGCTCGCCACCACCACGGCCACGATGACGGTCAGCACCATGAGCAGGCCGACGATGGGATGCTTCTTTTTGATGCTCGGCCTGTTTTTTATCGAACGCGAAGCCACGGACCACCTCCAAAAACCCGTTCATTGTAACATCGGGGCGCGGGACCCTGTGAAACAACACAAGTTCGTTGGAAAAAGGTCATAAGGAAAAACGCCCGGTCGGAGCTTGAAAAGAAGCGG
>NZ_CBDTNW010000109.1:0-12233 GCF_965361815.1 Rubneribacter sp. | reverse complement strand
TGAACTCCTTGATGGTGACGTACTCGTTGCCGGCAACGCCCAGCGCGCCCAGCACGAACGGGTTCATGAAGCCGTTGAACCAGATGTTGCCGCCGATGTACTCCACGAAACCGAAGATGAACAGCGAGATTCCCGCATCGGGCAGAAGCGGCCCGAAAATGGAGTACAGGATGACGATGCACACGCCCTGCGCCGGAATGAACGCGCGCAGGATCCACGTGAGCACGAGCAGCACGGGCACGAAGATCCATACGCTGCTGACCACGGGGCTGACGATGGGACCCAAAAGTCCGGCCAGCCAGGTGCTCACGCCTGTGGTGCTCATGAACCCGGCGATGCCGATGAGCGCGCCGATGAACATGATGAGCCCCCAGGGGATGCGGGTTTGGAAATCCTTCGGCGTGAGGATGCCAAAGGCCGACATCACCACGGCGCCCAGCAGTGCCACCATGCCCGCGTCGAAGATGTTGGATATCCACAGCGCCAGGCAGGCCACCACCACGACGAGCGCCACCCACTCCTCCTTCTTCATCTTGCCAAGGGCCTGGTACTTGTCGGAGAAGTAGTTCTCGGGCAGGTTGAGCTTCTCCTTCGGGCGGCAGTACGTCATGCAGAAGATGTAGGTGCCCAGAAGCAGCAGGATGAGCCATACCCACGTGAGCGAGAGGTAGCCCACCCACGAAAACGACAGCCCCACCACGCCCAGCATGAACGCCACGTTCGCGCTGCCCGTCAGAAACGCGTGCGATCCGATGTAGGGCGGCATGAACACCGCCGTCAAAAGGCCGAGCGCCGGCTTGCTGCGCTTCTCGTAGCCAACCTGCTTGGTCATTTCCGTTGCCATGGGGGCCAACAGGTTGGTCTTAGCGTTGTTCGACGGAATGAGCGG
The DNA here is from genome assembly GCF_965361815.1 of Rubneribacter sp. Taxonomy (NCBI): domain Bacteria; kingdom Bacillati; phylum Actinomycetota; class Coriobacteriia; order Eggerthellales; family Eggerthellaceae; genus Rubneribacter; species Rubneribacter sp. The sequence continues at coordinate 11,344 of NZ_CBDTNW010000109.1, read as the reverse complement.
GCTCACCACCAGGCCCGCGGTCATGAGCGAGAGCACCTGGCCGCGGTAGTTTTTCGGAAAGATGGTGAGCATCTTCAGCGCCAGGCGCGTGAGCAGCCCCGAGTTCTCGATGGCCGTAGCGAAAGCGAACACGGCTATCATGAGCCATACGATGCTGCCGCCGAAAGCCGAGAACACCTCGGCGAGGCTGCCCACCTGGAAGGCCACCATCAGCGCCATGGCTCCCAGGCAGGTCGCCCACGAGGGTAGGGCGTTCGCGATGAGCATGATGAGCATGCCCACGAAGATGCCCAGGTAGGTCATGCTCGTGGCGGTGAGTCCTTCGAACGGCGGGATGTTCGCGATGACGGCTCCCACTGCGATGGAGACGACGAGCATGATGATGCTCTTCTTGTTGAACTCTTTCATAGATTCCCCTTTTCATCAGGGAGACGGGACGCCTCCCGACGTGCAATCCCCATGCTGCATTCCGATGAAGGTGACACCTCCTCGGCGTTTCCAGCCCTCCTTCAACGCGCTACCGGGCGGCTTCCTTCGCCTGCCTCTTGCGGGCGCGCAGCGCGGCGGGGATCTTTTTGGCGAAGGCGACGATGGCCTTCTTGTTGGACATGACGACGGGCCAGCCGTTGGCGATGGCCTCGGGGGTGAGCAGCACGTTCATGCGCATGCTGTCGAGCGCCTTCGCGTCGAGGATGAGCTTGCCGTCCTCGTATTCCATCTTGAAGATCTCCACCATGGGGCTGCCGTCTTCGGTCAGCATCATGAGGGACGGCTGCTTCGGTGGTTTAGGCATGGGGATCACGCTCCTTGAGAGGCGGCCGAGCGGGCCGGCCGCCTCTGCGTATCGGGTTGGTTGGACGGGGTTACTTCTTCAGGACGTCGCGGAAGTCCACGCCGTAGTCCTCGAGGATCTTGAGGGCGCCGGGCCGCGCGCCGGCGGCGATGCCGCCGCCCGGATGTCCGCAGCATCCGACGAAGTACAGGTTGTCGATGGCGCCGTGGTAGTCGTGGCCCTTGCCGGGGAAGGGGCGCATGTCGTACATCTGGCTGGGCTGCAAGCCGATCATGCCCAGGTCGCCTTCCTTCATGGCCGGGTTCCACTGCTCGTACTCGACGGGCGTGAGGCCCCACTTGCCCACGATGTCGTCGTCGGTGATGTTCGTCGTCTGGGCCTTGAAGAACTCCCAGACCTCCTGTTTGAGCTCGTCGCCGTGCTTCTCCCAGTTCTTCTCGTCGCCCCACAGGCGGTAGGGGGCGTAGGAGTACAGGTTGACCACGCTGTGGCCCTCGGGGCAGCGCGACGGATCCCACAGAGACGGGATGGTGACGAGCGGCAGACGCGGGTTGAACTCGCCCAGGCGGTAGTTGCTGAACGTTTCGAGGTATTCCTTCTCCTCAGGGGCGAACTCGATGCAGTAGGCGTCGAGCACTTCGGGGCCGGCCTTGAACTCGGGGATCTTCTTGAGCGCGAAGGACTGGTTGAGCGCGGCGAAGTCGGCCTGCTTGAGCCGGCGCACGTAGCGCGCCTCGTCGGCGGGCGCGTTGTCGCCCAGCATCTCGTAGACGTCCTTGATGTTGATGGTGCTGATGACGGCGTTGTTGGCAAGGTACTCCTCGCCGTTTTTCGTACGGACGCCCTTGATCTCGCCGCCCTGCACGGTGACGCCGTCCACCCACGCGTTGGCGAACAGGTCGGCGCCGTTGTCCTTGCAGCAGGCCATAAGGGCCTCGACGAACTTCTGGCTGCCGCCCATGGGGAACGGCGGGGCGTAGGTGGGCTTGTGCACGCGGCCCGTGAAGTACAAAAGCGTGGCGGTGCCGATGGCGCGCGGGTCGATCATCATCTCGGTGCACCAGCGGGTGAACGTGACGCGCACCTGCTCGCTTTCGAACCACTCCTCTACGATCTGCTGGGCCGAAGAGCTGAGCACGCGCTGGAACTCGCGGCCTTCGGGGCTCATGTACATGACGTTCATCATGGTGCCGTACGGCGGCGGCGCGCTCTGCGAGCCGATGCCGGCCACGGCCAGCATGTTCACCATGTACTCGTGGAACTCGGGGTACACTTCGGCGTCGCGCTTGGAGAACTGCGCGATGTTCTGGCAGGCCTTGTCGATGTCGTGGTGCATGATGAGGCTGGTCTGGTCGGGGAAGATCGAGCAGAACAGCGCCTTGGCGTGGGCGTACTCGAAGCCGTACTTCGAGAACAGGCCCAGTTCGTCCTCCGTCACGATGGGCGTGGCGGAGATCATGTTGTGAACCATGCCGCCGAGGTCGGAGACGTATCCCGGTGCGCACACTTCGCCTGAGCGGGTGGAGCCTCCGAACTCGTCGTTGGCTTCGAGGCAGCAAACGCTGAAGCCGGCCTTCGCGAGGTAGGCAGTGGTGATGAGGCCGTTGTGGCCGCCGCCCAAGACTACGAAGTCATACGTGGATGACATGGTGCTTCCTCCTTATGGGTTGTGTGACCATGCTGTTCGAACGTTGCGCATCCCGGGATGGGTCCGTTATAGGCGGGCGTGGTCGGGGCGACAAGAACCCACTTTGGAGGAAGTGGGGAAATCGCCGCAATCCACTTTCGCGGTTTTGGTGTTGCGACGGGTGGTGCGTGATGACGGTGCCAGGTTCTTTTCACAACCTGAAAGCTCGCCGCGCGCGGGATCGTTTCCTACCGTGTGTCCACAGTTCTTCACAACTGGATGGACGCAAGGCCCCACATTGCATAATGTGGGGTATTCCCATTCGGCTGCTGTTCGGGATAGGTTTGCCTTGTCAGATGGCCGTTCCAATCGACGTAAGAGGGGTACTCATGTCGAAGGCATCCATGCGGCGCCAGATTGCCCATGCGTTTATGGCGCTGGTCCCGAAGTCCCCAACCAAACGAGTGACGGTGGCCGAGCTGGCCCGGTTCCTCGACATGGACCGCAAGACGTTCTACAACTACTTCGACAACATAGACAACCTCATGATTTGGATATACCGAGACTACCTGTCCAACATGCTGGACGGTCGGGCCTTCGACGGGTGGAGCAAGGCCACGCCCTCGGATGCGCGGTTTGATCCGTATCCCGACCTGCCGTTTTACGCGCGCAACGTGCAGGGGTCCATGCTGGACCAAGGCCCGTACTTCAAGACGATGGCGTATCATTGGGAAGACCATCGGCAGTACTACTCCGTCGTGTTCTCCAGCACATGTTACATCGACCTGTTCAACTACATTGTCGCGCTGTTCCAGCCCTTGTTTCGCGAGGATGTGGAGTTTTTCCTGGCGGGGCGTGACATGCCGGGCATCGTCGTGGACTTTTTGTCCGAATACCACGTTATGGGCGTGTTCGGGCGGCTGCGGTACCATTACACGCAGACGAACAAGTTCATCATGCAAGACGAGCTGGACCCGTTTTGGAACTACGCTCACGTCATGATGAAGCGCAGCGTGGACGCTTGCTTCGAGACGGTGGAGCGGCAGGGGCTTGCGCGGTTTCTAGGGCGGGCGAACTTGGATCGATACCGAGGGCTGCAGGGTTGCGAATGAGCGGGGTGGATCAGGCGAGACGTTCCGAGCGTCTTGCGCGGCGAGCGATTTGGGAGAGTTCACAAGGGAAATCGGAGCAAGTCGCCTCTTGCGGTTTTAAGGGGCTTTCGGTATACTTCATGTTCGCGCTTCGCAAGAGGCCGTGTGCCAACGTGGCTCAGCTGGTAGAGCAACGCACTCGTAATGCGTAGGTCAGCGGTTCGAATCCGCTCGTTGGCTCCAGGGAATGCGCAGGCCATCGGGATAAAACTCGGTGGCCTGTTTCCTTTTTTGGTGGGAAAAGGATCGTCGTGGGGCGAAATGCGGGGCAGGGGCCTGTATCCCCGATTTCGAGGATACAGGCCCTGGCTTATCTCCGAATCGTAGATGCTGCCGTTTGCTTTCAGGGTTTTCCTCCTTTCGAGTCGGGCGTCCCGGGCTGTTCGAGGGGGGGTATGCATGTGTTCTGGAGGCTTTCGAGCTTCGTCTGCTAACTCTGGACGTCTGCCACGGTAAGGAAATCGTCCGATTGGGGAAATTCCTTACCGCAGTTCTGCAGCGAGGCGGCAACGGGACAGCGAGGCAGTGAGGCGGCAACGAGGCAGCGAGGCGGCGATGGGGCAGAAGGCGGCAGTGCGGCGGCAAAGCGGCGACGCAGCAGCACGACAGCGCCGCAGCAAAGCGGCGGGGCGCCACATGCCCCGCCGCCTTCGTGTTTCTTAGTGAAGCCCTCCCGCGCACAAGAATCCCAGAATGCCACCGACCACGATGGCCACGACCATGGTCGCGATGGTCTTTGCCAAACGATGCTGGCGCGCCCGTCGGCTTTTGGGATTGTCTCGGTCGATGGGCTCCCCTTTCTTGAACGCAAGGACCTCCTGGTACGTCACCAGGTCGTGCTCCTTTTTGATGCGCTCGACCTTCATGATCATGAACATGCCGATTCCCCAGATCAAAAATCCGATAATGGCGGAGGGCGCCAGCCCCCAGCCCCAAAGCTCAAGCCCCGCCAGGAACATGCCCAGCCCCACGAACACCAGCGCAAGGCCGCTCCAGGTGAGGGCTATCATCTTCTTGTAGCTGTCTTTGAGAGCGTTTTTCATGGCTTCCACGTCTCCTTTGATCAATCCGTCCACCGTCGTGTCGAAAAGAACGCTTAGGAGCAGCAAGCTTTCCACATCCGGGTAGGTCTTGTCGGTCTCCCAATTGGACACCGTCTGCCGCGACACGTACACACGCGCTGCAAGATCCTCCTGCGACATGCCGCGTTGCGTTCGGTACTCCCTGATGTGCTTGCCAAGCTCCATGCCGTTCCCTTCGCTGATCCTAGGTTGCCATGATGGGGGTCACCTTACCACCAAAAGGCTTTGACACGCAGCCTCTTTTGCAGAAAACGCTCTGCCAAAATTGTTTGACGCGCTTTTGAACAGGGAAAATGCAATGGCTCCCCCCAAAAGGACTCACCGCCCCTACCTCATTCCGTCCCTTTGTTTGGCGCTGCTGCGTTCCGCTGGCAAACCGCCGTTCGCGCGCTTTTTTGCTTGCGAATCGTTCCCATCCTCGCCCTGCTGCGTCCCCCGACGCGCGTCACCTGCGACAGGCGTCTCGCTCCGCTCCGCTACGGCAGGTCCTCCGCCCCGCTCCTTGCAGCGGGCACTTCCGTCCTGCCCCCTGCAGCGGGCACCTCCGCCTCCCGCTTGGCTTCCTGCGTCAAACGCCCCAGCTCCTCTGCGCCCTCTTCGTGCTTCCCAAGCCAGCGGCTCTGTTGTGTTTTCTTGCAGACGGCTTCCGCCGGCCCCGCCGTCCACGAAGAAGTCTTACCATAGCGTTTCGACCGCAATGCAACCGCATGACATCAAGAAACAGGAGATACCGTGCTGTCCGAACGCATGCTGACGAGCATCGTCAAGGCCATGACGAAGCGCGAACTGGCGCTGAAGCCCACAAACGAAACCCACATGCCGCCCGCGCATCCCGGCCAGAAGTACATGCTGTACATGCACGTGCCGTTCTGCGAGCGCCTGTGCCCCTATTGCAGCTTCAATCGCTATCCGTTCCGCGAAGAGGTGGCCCGGCCTTATTTCGCGAACATGCGCAAAGAAATGCTCATGCTCAAAGACCTGGGCTACGACTTCGAGAGCATCTACGTGGGCGGCGGCACTCCCACGGTCATGATCGACGAACTGTGCGAGACGCTCGACCTGGCGCGCGAGCATTTCAGCATCCGCGAGGTGGCCAGCGAGACGAACCCGAACCACCTGACGCGCCCGTATCTGGAAAAGCTGCACGGCCGCGTGCAGCGCTTGTCCGTGGGCGTGCAGAGCTTCGACAACGACCTGCTCAAGCAGATGGATCGCTACGAGAAGTACGGCAGCGGCGAGGAGATACTGGAACGCATCGCCGAGGCCGAGCCGTATTTCGACTCGCTCAACGTGGACATGATCTTCAACTTCCCCTCGCAGTCCGAGGACGTGCTGCTGGCCGATCTGGAGAAGATCGCTTTGTGCGGCGCGCGGCAAACCACGTTCTCGCCGCTGTACGTGTCGGCCGCCACCACGAAGAAAATGGCCGCCACGCTGGGAGCCATGGACTACGACCGCGAATACCGCTACTACCAGATCATCGACGGCGTGTTGGCGGGTGGCGAAACCCCGCTGTTCGACCGCACCACGTTGTGGACGTTCACGCGCGCGGGCCAGGAGCACCGCGCCACCGTCGAGGGGGACGCGGTGCCCGAGATAGACGAGTACCAGGTGAACTACAACGAGTACCCCGCCATCGGCAGCGGTTCCATCACGCACCTGGACGGCTGCCTGTACGTCAACAACTTCAGCATCAAGGACTACAACGCCGCCATCGAAAGCGGGCGTATGTCCATCATGGGCAAGAGCGTCATGAGCAAGCGCGACCTCATGCGCTACCGCTTCTTGTTGGATCTGTACAAGCTGCGCTTGGACAAGCGGGCATTTTGCGACGAGTTTGGCTGCGACGTGGCGGCGGGCCTGCCTTTGGAGATGGCGTTCATGCGCCTGAACGGCGCTTTCGCAACCGATGACGAGAAAGAGCTGACGCTTACGCCCAAGGGCCGCTACCTCACCGTGGTCATGTACCGCCAGTTCCTGAGCGGTATGAACAACCTGCGCGACCAGGCGCGCGCCGCCCTCGCCGGCCCCGAGCGCGAGCTGCTGTTCGGCGACGGCAGTCCCGCGTAGGCAAGGCGGAAGGCGAACGCGCGGAAAGGAAGGGCCATGGAGTTCGCCGTTGCGACGGAAGAGCACCTCGATCGTCTGTGCGAGATGACCGACCAGGCCAAGCGACGGCTGCGCGATCTGGGCATCGATCAGTGGCAGCAAGGCTATCCCTCTCGGGAAACTTGGGCGCGGGACATCGAGGAGGGGAGCGCGCGTGTGGCCGTGGAGAACGGCGCGGTGCTCGGCGTGCTCGCGTTCAAGACAGGCGCCGATCCGTCGTACGGCCTCATCGATGGCGCCTGGCTGACCTCGGGGGACTATGCGTCGCTGCACCGGGTGTGCGTTGCCGGGGAGAGCGTGGGCGCAGGCGTGGCCGGAGCGTTGTTCGCGCATGCGTTTCAGCTGGCCCGCGACCTGGAGCTGCCCTCCGTGCGCATCGACACGCATCCGGGCAACCGGCCCATGCTGCGCGCGCTGGAGAAGGCGGGCTTTGCGCGTTGCGGGCAGATTCGCCTGGTGGGCGGTCTTGAGGACGGCGCCCTGCGCATTGCGTTCGAGAAGGTGCTGGCGTAACGGGCGGAGCGCAGGGCTGCGGTCTCTCGTCCGCTGCTCGCATCTGCGCTTGCGTGCCTTGCGCTTGCCGCCTTCCGGTTTCTGTGCGGCTCGTCGTCGTTTCGGTCTCGCCGCCCTCTCTGCGCTTCGTTTCGCGACGGCGTGCGGGTTCGCGCGGTGCGGGGCGTCTTGCACGCGCTTCCGGGCCGCATGAGGCGCCGGCTTTCGAGCTTTGCGAAGCGGAGATGCGCGAAATTTTCCGGAGATGGGCAAAATCGCGGCTTGTCGGGGACTTAAGCCCTGTTCGAAGATCGCTTCACGCGAAGCAGGAGTCTGTGACCTGGACTTTCTCCGAATCCTTTGTCAGCATGCTGGCTTCACGTCGCAAAAATCCCCCGACTCGCCACGATTTTGACCATCTCAGGAAAATTTCGCGCATTTTCTGGCGTGCGGGGCCAGAAGGGAGTCGGAAAAGAAAGGAGAGAGGGAGCCAGGAGGGAGAGAAGGAGCTGGAAGGGGCCAGGAGGGGGAGAAGGAGCCGGAAGGGGGAGAAGGAGAAGGGGCCGGGAGGGGGGTCAGGAGAGGAGAAGGGGTCGGGAGGGGGAGAGGGAGGCTCGGAGGGGAAAGAGGGAGCCAGGAGGGAAAGGAGCCGGGAGGGGAGGGAGTCGGAAAGGGAAGGGGCACTTGGGGAAGAGAATGAGGAAGGGAGGGTTCGGGAGAAGAGGGGGGCGAGATCGGCCAGGAGAGGGGCTTCCCCGCATGCGGGATGTGCGCGAACCGTGTTCGTTCGCTTCGGGACGGGCTTTTTGGTTGGACCCTTCCTCTGGTCATTCGGTATTTTGCCCCTTTCGGCTGAATGGGGTGTGTCGGTGCGGGTATACTGGTCGGCATCGAAATTGCCAGAATCCGTACGGAGGATGCCTCATGGGTTTGCAGTTCGCCGCCGCGCGTGTCGTCAGCGCCGTCTCCACGTGGGGACTCAAGCACGTGTTCCGCCGTCCCGCCGCCAACTTCCCCGGCAAGGTGGCGCTTTACGTTGATCCGCGCCTCATCGCCGATTTGGCGCCGAAGCTCGCTCGCGGGTCGGTGGTCGTGGTGGGCACCAACGGCAAGACCACGGTGACGAACCTGCTGGCCGACGTGCTGGAGCGAGCCGGGCAGCGCGTGGTGTGCAACCGCACGGGCGCGAACTTGGACTCGGGCGTGGCCACGTCGCTTTTGCACGCCAAGTCCGCCGACTGGGGCGTGTTCGAATCCGACGAGCTGTGGCTGGCCCGAATTTTGCCGCATCTGAAGGCGAGCTACGTGGTGCTGCTCAACCTGTTCCGCGACCAGCTCGATCGTGTGGGCGAGATCGACCGCATCCAGGACAGCATCGTGGGCGCGCTCGGAGCCTCGCCGAACACGGTGCTGGTGTACAACGCCGACGACCCGCTGTGCGCGACCATCGCCGACCGCGCCGCCGCGTTGCCGGGGCGCGAGAAAACGCGCTCCATCCCCTTCGGCGTTGCCGAGGATTTGAGGCTTGAGCAGAACACGGTGGCCGACGCCACCATGTGCCAGCGTTGCTCGTCCATGTTCGAGTACGCCTACCGCCAGTACGGTCAGCTGGGCGACTACCGGTGTCCGAACTGCGGGTTCGCGCGCCCGGAGCTCAGCTACGCGGCAGGCGACGTGAGGCTGGGGCCGGACGGGCTGTCGTTTACGCTGGGCAAGCCGGCCGCGGGCGCGGATGGCGGCGCAGGCGCGTTTTCGGTGCGCGCGCCGTTCACGGGGGCGTACATGGTGTACAACCTGGCGGCCGTCGCTGCCGCCGCCAGCTTGCTGGGCTGCTCGCAGCAGGCGTTGCAGCAGGCCATCGATGCGTTCGATCCGCGCAACGGGCGCCTGCAATCCTACGACGTGGCGGGCCGCCCCGTCCTGCTCAACCTGGCGAAGAACCCCACCGGCTTCAACCAGAACCTCAAGATCGTGCTGCAGGATGCGGGGCCGAAGGCGGTGGCGTTCTTCGTGAACGACAAAGAGGCCGACGGTCGCGACATGTCGTGGCTGTGGGACATCGACTTCGAGGAGCTGGCCGCCGAGCGCGATCTTTTGGTGTTCGCCGGGGGCATCCGTCGCAACGACTTGCAGGTTCGTCTGAAGTACGCGGGGTTGGAAGCGCAGCTGACGGACGGGGCGGCCGATGTGCTCGCGCGCTTGGAGGACGAGGGGAAGGTTCCGGCCGCAGGCGAAGCTTCGGGCGCGGCCTCGGCCGAGGGCGCGGATCCGCAGAGGCGCGTCTACCTTATTGCCAACTACACCGCACTGCCCGGCGTGAAGGCCGAGCTGGACGGGCTTGCGTCCGATGCGGCTCCGGGAGCGCCCGCCGTAGATGGCAAGGCGGACGGTGGCGGCGCGTCGCAGCGTGTCGAAGAGGGCGGTGCCGTTAAGCCGCATCCCGCCGATGCTGCGTGCGCGGACGCCGCTAAGCAGCGTCCCGCCCCCGTCGCCCCCGCCGGCGAGCAGCGCTTCGCCCCCGCCTCTCCCGCTACCGGGCAGCATCCTGCCCCCGCCGCCACTCCCGCCGCCGAGCCGCCGGTGGTCATCGCGCATCTGTTCCCCGACCTGCTGAACCTGTACGGGGACGGCGGCAACGTGCGCATTCTGGAGCGCCGTCTGCGCGATAGGGGCATGCCCGTCGAGGTCCGGCGTGTGAGCTACGGCGAATCGGTGGACCTGGCAAGCGTGGACGTGGTGTTTTTGGGCGGCGGCCCTGATCGTGAGCAGAAGCTGGCATCGGCCGAGCTCATGCGCATGCGCGATGACCTGCGCGCGTACGTGGAGGACGAGGGCGTTCTGCTGGCCATCTGCGGCGGCTTCCAGATACTGGGCCGGGAGTGGCTGCTCGGCGACGAGCTGGTGCCCGGCCTGGGCATTGTGGGCATGACCACGGGACGGCCGGGAACGTCGGCGGACCGCCTGGTGGGCAACGTGGCGCTGCGCTCGCCGCTTGCGTCGATGCCGGTGATCGGGTACGAAAACCATGCCGGCCGCACGTACTTAGACGACGGCGTGGAGGCGTTCGGCGAGGTGGCGTCCTCGTCGGGCCATGGCAATAACGACGAGGACAAGCGCGACGGCGTGCTGTACAAAAACGTGGTGGGAACCTACTTGCACGGCCCGCTGCTGGCGAAGAATCCTCAGGTGGCCGATGTGCTGCTGCAGCGAGCCCTCGAACGGCGCGCCGCCCGCGCGAACGCGCCCCTCTCTCGCCTTGCCCCGCTTGACGACGTTGAGGAGGCTGCGGCAAACGACTACATGGCTAAGCGTTTGAGCGTGCGCGCATAATTCGCTCCACGTGCGAAAGGTGACGTTTCCCTTTATCTCAATCGCGGATGAAGCTTAGGAAGGGTCTGGCCAACGGTTGGGCCCTTCCTTCGTTTTCGGGGGCGCTTATTTGCTCGGCATTCTGCCGAAGCCCCCCTCTCGCTCCTGATCATTGCCCTTGCGCACCCCCATCCCCCTTGCAAAAGAACCTGTTCCTATGGGAACGAGGCCCCCCTTTCCATACCTGAAAACGTATCTTAAGTATTTCAAAGACGAACCTTTCCACTTATACGGTATACCGCCATGCGAAAGGGCGTCGCAGCCGCTTGCGCAAAAGCGGCGAAACGTTTGCGCGGTCGAATCGCGTGGAATCAAGGAGCAAGTATGAAAGAGAGCGGGCATGGTTCAAACAACGATGAAGCTAGCGCGCACGTCCGCGCCAAGGAGCGATCGCTCTCGCAGGCCCTCTGCCGGGGTGCGGCGAAGCGGCGGTCCAAAGGTCGCCTTCTTCGGGGGGGGGGGGGGGTGATTTCACGGTAAAGGGCCCGCCTTCCTCTCCTTCGGGTCAGGATGCGCTTGCTGTCGGCCCAAACCTCAGGCACGAGGCTTCCTCTGTGTCCCCGACCGCTCAAGCCGCCTAAGGCTGAGCGGCTCCCATTTCGCCCCGCCTGGTCCGGACGGGGTTTCAACGAGAGAGAGGAGGCCCCGTGGGGAGGTTCACCGACGACGAGATGGCCGCGCTCGGGTCCAACCCGTTCGTGGAGCGCGTCTTCCCGAGCCG
>NZ_CBDTNW010000108.1:0-23435 GCF_965361815.1 Rubneribacter sp. | reverse complement strand
AGAGGAAAGTAAAAGAAGGAGCAACGGAAAAAAAGGGACAGCAGGGTGGCGACGTCATCCCCGTCCTGCTGTCACTCTGCTGCTGTCACTCTCGCGCTCTGCTGTCACCCTACGGTGCTGTTGTCACGAAATGAAACTCTATGAACGTTTGAGGTGCTGGGAAGTGGCGTGTATGGAGGCGGTGGAGGACAGCACCTTACTCGTGGCAGGTGTAGCATTCGAACACGCCGGCGTGGTGGCAGCTTTCGCAGATTTGAGGGGCGCGGTTGGCGGGGGAAGTGGCAACATCGGCGGCATTAGTGATGTCAGCGGCATTGGAGGTGGTGTTGCTGGCGGAGTGGAAATCCTCGTGCGGGTTGTGACAGTTGGCGCAGGCGATAGCTGCGTGGCTTTCGTCGGCAGGCAGGTTGTGGGGGTTCGCTACGGTGCCGTTGGCGTCGGTGAGTACGGTGCTGTGTGCGGTGGCTTCCGCAAGCTCCGTCGCGTTGTGGCAGCGCTCGCAGGTCTCATCGGCGATGGTGGCTGCGTGCGCAGTCTTGCGGGTTGAAAGGGCGCTCACATCGGCGTGTGCTTCTTCGAGCACTGATGCATCGTTATGGCAGGTCAAACACGCGTCGGCGCTGAACTGCTCCTGTGCGCAGGGAACGGATGCCAACGACGCATCCTCGCCCACATGGCACGCCGCGCACGTGCTTTCAGGCGACCAGTGCCACTGCGTATCCGGCTCCAAGCGCCCGACAGAACCAACCCCCGATGTCAGAACCGCATCTTCAACTTCGGGCTGACACCCCGCAACCAAAGCGACGGCAACCGCAAGGACCGCAGTCGCTATTGCTCGCGCACCCTTTCCGCATTGCATGTTACTTTCCCAGCATGTCCTTCAAATCTTGCATGCTGCCGGCGTTGAACCCCTCGCTGAACGAACTGGGCACTACAATCAGGTTGTTGCCGCCCTCTTTCACGCTCTCGTTCACCATGCTGGCCATGCGCACCTGAAACGCCAGGTCATCCTGGCGGTAGAGTTTGGCGGCCTCAAGGTAGAGCTCGGCCACCTGATGCTCGATTTCGGCCAGAATGAGGCGCGCGTTGCTCTCCTGCTGGGCCTGCGCTTCGCGCGACATGGCGTCTTGCAGGCTTTCGGGGATAAGGATGTTGCGGATCTCGACGGAGAGGATGGCGATGCCCCAGTCGCTCGTTTTGGCGTTGAGTACTTCGCGCAGCTCGGCGTCCAGTTGGGAGCGGCGTGTGGAAATGTCGGCCAGGTTGATGCTGCCAATGGCGTCGCGCAGCGCCGTCTGGGCCGACCACGAGACGGCGGCCGGATAATTATCCACCTCGCACCAGGCTTTTTCCGGGCTGACCACCATCCAGAACAGCACGGCATCGATGTCGGTAGGCACAAGGTCGGCAGTGAGGGCCTTCTCCGCGGAAAACGGCGTCACGGTGATGCGCTGGTCCACGCGCAGGGCGGCGGATTCCAAGAAGGGGATGGTGAAAAAGATACCCGGCCCCTCCACGCGGTTGAAGCGACCGAGGCGCAGCACGACCACTTTCTCCCATTGTTGGGTGATGTGCGCCGTCATGAGCGCAATCACCAGGTAGGCGCCCGCAATGAGCGCAAGCCACAGCGGATAGCCGCAGTAGAGCACAATGCCTAAGGGTAGCGCTGACACCGCGAACACAAACGCCTCGAAAAACACCACGCCCATGCGCGTGGAGAGGGGGCGCTTCGCGGGAGCCAGGGGAGGCAGGCTCTGGGCGCGCTTGGCTTTCTTTCCTTTTTTACCCGACACGGCGAGACGCTTTCTGTGATTCGTTGGCGGGCGTGGTTGCGTTGTCATCGGTGTCGGCGGCGTCGATGGTTACTTTTACTCCCAGATGGTCGGCTATTGCTCGCACGGCCTCCTCCGGGGTCATGCCAAGGTCGAGCAGCTTTGTTGCGTACTCGGATGCCACCATGCGCGCGTCGTTTTCGAACGCAACAAACCGGGAGTTGCCCAGGTCGGCCACGTGCGAGCCGCGTCCTACCTGCACCTCTATAAGACCGCTGCTTTCAAGGTCATGGTACACCTTGTTGACGGTGTGGTAGTTGATGTCCAGCTGCACGGCCAGCTCGCGCACCGTGGGCAGCTGGTCGCCCGGCTGATAGGCCCCCGACGCAATGAGGTAGGTGAGCCGCTTTTTCAGCTGCACCCAAATAGGGATGTCGCTTTTCTTGTCGATGCGATACGTTTCGAACGGATCCATGCTGCGCCTTTCCCTGGTCGAGTGCGTGTGCGAAGGACGGGTGCCTGCGGGCCTTTCGAGGCTTGCTGGGGCTTGCTTGTGCGTCGGAGCGGCGCGGGAAGGTGCTCTGCCCGCGCTGTTCCTCCGCATGTTATAGTATTATATTGTTATCGAACAATCAATGGGGAACAGGCTCGTCTATTCGGGGAGAGGCTTGTGGGAGGAGTGTGACAGGAGTGTGACAGGAGGACGGGGATAACGTCACCTTCTCGATACTCTGCCTCGTACGCAGCCACTTGCCAACTCAGGCGTGAGCGGTAACTTGTACGGAAGGGGGTGTGCGTGAACATGGCGGCTGATGCAACAGGGGGAATCACGCGGCGTGCGTTGGCGAAAAGCGCGCTTGCGGCATGCACACTGCCGCTTGCTGGCGTGCTTGGGGCGTGTGGAGCGCAGCCGGATGATGGCATGTTGAGGGAACGGGCGACATCGGGGACGCGCGCGGCAGATCAAGGCAGCGCAGGTGACACGCAGGTCGGAAATCGGGGCGAAAGCTCTGTTGCAAACGCGGCCGAACGTACGGCTGAAAGTCAAACCGTTCGCCAATCTAGCATCTCCCAACTGGGATTTTGGATGGATTCCCGCGTGTGCGTAGGATGCTTAGCATGCGCGAACGCGTGCCAGGAGCACAGCGGCGCGCCCGAGGGGTGCAATCCGCGACGTACGGTGGTGTCCTATGCGTTCGAGGGCGGCGCGTCGCGGTTCGTCTCGCTTGCGTGTATGCATTGTGCTGAACCTGCCTGCTTGTCCGTGTGTCCCGCATCGGCTCTCTCGAAGGTCGAGGGCGGCGCGGTGGTGGTGGACCGGGAGCGGTGCATTGGGTGCCGCTACTGCCGGCAAGCGTGCCCGTTCGACATTCCGCAGTATGCGGATGGACTCATGGACAAGTGTGACCTGTGCACGGGCGCGGGCGTGCCGACGGGCGCTGATCCGTGGTGCGTGCAGGCATGCCCCTCGGAAGCGTTGGGCTTTGGACCGCTTGACGAACTGCGCGAACGCGCGGGGGACGCTGCGCGGCAGGTGGAGGCGCCCACCGTGCCGTCGCTGATTGTGTCGTAAGGCGGTGCAGGCGATGGGTAAGCGCAACGGGCGGGCGAGAGGGGTCGCATGATCGAGTTTCAATCGACATGGGGCTGGCCGGCGGCGCTGTACCTGTTTCTTGGAGGGTTGGGCGCGGGCATGTTCGCGGCGGCAAGCGGGCTTCTTGTCCTGGGGCGCAAACGACACCGTGCGGCTGTGGCTGCGGCGTATGGGCTAGCCACGTTGTGTTTGGCCGTGGGGTTGCTGGCGCTTTTGTGGGAGGTGGGCAGCCCCTTGCGCGCGCTTGTGCTGCCACGAAGTTTTACCAACATGGGATCATGGATGGCGCGCGGCGCATGGGTGGTGATCATGGCGCTTGCGGTATGTGCGTTGGCTGCAGCGCTGGCGTCTAAGCGGGCGTCCAAAGCACTTGCGCGCGCCTGGCGGTGGCTGCCCGGCGCTCCCAAACTGCCGCGCAAACAGCTTTTGCGCGTGTGCGCGGTAGCGGGGTCGGTGCTGGCGATGTTCGTGGCGTTCTACACCGGCGCGCTTTTGGCCTCGGCACCGGGTGTGCCGTTTTGGAACTCGTGGTTGTTGCCAGTGTTGTTCACGGTATCAGCGTTGGGGGCGGGTGCGAATGCCGTGGCTGCGCTCACGGTGATAACGGGCAGCGCGAGGAAGGTGTCGCGCGTGCGGCGGCGGTTGTTCGCCTACTGCTCGATGGGTGTTGCGGTGGCAGAGGGTGCGGTGCTGACGGTGTATCTGGTGGGTATGCTGCAGGGTTGGGGCGCGTTGGACCCGGTGGCAGCCAAGGCGACCGCCGTGTCGGCGCACGCGCTGGTAGCGGGTTCGCTGGCTGTGCCGTTTTGGGCGCTGGCTGTGGGATTGGGGCTGGTAGGGCCTGTGGTTACGTCGGCGGTCAGCCTGTTTGTGCGAAAACGCGCGGGGTTGGCGCTTGTTGTAGTGGGTGCGGCAGGCGCGCTTGCGGGGGAGTGCGCCTTGCGGTTTTTGTTCCTCTACGCGGGTGCAAGTGCCGACTACGTGGGCAGCACGCTTGCGGAGGTGGTGAGCATTGCGAGCATCGCAACGCCTTTCGCAACAATGTTCTAAAAATATATTAACATAGAACAATCAGGCTCGTATGATGACGCCATCGGAGCAAAGTTATAGAACTTTATAACTTAAAAGGGCTCCACAAGAGAGGTTGTCCGGCCGCAACGGCCGCCAGCCGGGATGAAAGGGGATCGCCATGGACGTTTCAAGAAGGGACCTGCTCAAAGGCGGTGTCGTCCTCGCTGCTGGAGCCGCCGCCAGCGCCGCGGTGGGCATGGCCGGCTGTGCAAGCGACAACGCTTCGAGCAGTGCGGGAGAAACGGCTTCTTTCTTGCCTGAAACGTGGGACTACGAGGCTGATGTTGTTGTTTTGGGATTTGGTGTTGCCGGAGCAACAGCTGCCACTACTGCCGAACGTGCGGGTGCCTCGGTCATTGTGGTCGAGCGAGATACGTTCGACTCGAGGCTTTCGAACACGCGCATGTCGGGTGGTCTTATCCATTGTCCCGATGGTGATGGGAAGGCACTGCGACAATACCTTCGCTGCATGTTTGACGGAGGAAACCTGCCGGGAATGTCTGAAGGAGAGTACTCTCCGTTATTTATTGATGACATGGTTGATAAATTTGCTGAACTTCAGCCTGGTTTGCTGGATTTCGTATCGAGCCTTGACCCCGACATTATGTTCAACCGCTTTGGCGGTGCTGCGTTTCCTACGTTTCCCGGTGCGGAAGAATCGGGCTATGCTGTATATGCCCCGTCGTTTGCGGAGGAGACGACCACGGTGCATGGAAACCACCTGGACAAACTTGAGACAAGTTGGGGGCAGGCCCTTATGATGGCGTTCGAAACCGAGTTGATAGACAATGAGCTTGTTACGTTTCTTTGGGATACGTACGGCGAGGGCCTCATCCAAAATGAAGCCGGCGAAGTCATTGGTTTAAAAGCTCTGTCTGGTGGGCCGGAGGGTGACCCTGTGTATATCAAAGCAAAGCGGGGTGTGGTGCTGGCGTCGGGAGGTTATGAGTATAACGAAGAAATGCGGCGAGCGTTCATCGAAGGTCCGGCAGTTTCGGGGTGGGCATTTTACGGCACCCCAAGCAATACGGGTCAGGGTATCTTGATGGGACTTAAGGCGGGCGCTCAAATGCTCAAAGCGTCAAAGTGCTCGTGTCGTATGATATTCGCTTGTCCTGACGTCGAATTTAATGGGCTGCGGTTCGGGCTTAATACCGACGCATCAGTAGGTACTGAGGGCACCTATTGCGTCAATGCGTACGGGAATCGCTTTATAGATGAGACGAAATTCACAAAGGATCCTTCGAGGTATTTCTCCTATAAAGAGGCAGTCCACATGGATATCACTGAACTCGACTACCCCAATGTTCCGTCCTATCTGATCTTCGATGATGTTCGCCGTCAGAAAGGGGCGTTAGCTTCCGAGCTTTGGGGACTCATCCCGTTCGAATGGGATGACCTTAACGAAGAAGCTATAAATGCCGGATGGATCCTTAAAGCTGACACCTTGGAGGAGCTTGCCGAGTTGATTCGCTCGAGTCATGAGGATAATGCGGGTCGTATGTCCGCAGAGAACCTTCTTGCTGCAAACGCTCAGTACAACGAGGCATGCGAAACAGGTGTTGACACCGCTTTCGGTCGTGTGCCTAAGGCTTCGACAAACGCATACACTGAAGGAGAAACCGGCTGGACGAAATGCGAAACGCCGCCGTTCTATGCAATGCCGCTTGTTGCGGGTGGTCCCAACACCAAGGGTGGGTTGCTGACCAATGCAGATCGCAATGTTGTTGACTGGAGCAATAACCCTATTCCGCGCCTGTACAGTGCCGGCGAGATGTCATCTTGCTTCAAGTGGGTATACCAATCCGGTGGCAATATCACCGAAGGATTAGTGTGCGGACAGATTGCGGGCGAGAACGTGGCTGCTGAGGAACCGTGGAGCGAATAACGGGGACGGGCTTTTGCTGAAGCCGTTCGTTGAGAACGAAGTGCTTGTGCGTAGGCACGCTGTGTTGAAGTGATGGGATGAAGCATGTTAAAGAAGACTCAAATTGCAATCTTGGCGGTGTGTGTCGCTTTTGTATCAGCCCTTGTAGTAGGGTGCGCGCCTCAAGAAAACGGCGATGGTGTCTCTGGTGGATCAACTGCCGAAGGAGTTGCCGTTCAGATGGAGTGGAGTCCCGACATGGATTGCTCCGTATGCCACGCTGCTGAACAGGAGTCTTTTGCGAATGCTGATTGTGTTGCATCGCTTCATTCTGGCGAATCTTGCATCGACTGCCATAGTGATATCGAGATGTTGGCAGATGTGCATGAAGGAAAAACTGTACAGGACAGCATGCCGAGCAAGCTGCGTAAGACGGACGTTGACGCTAGTCTCTGCACGACATGTCATGATTTGAAAGAATTGGCAACAACGACAGCTTCATCGACAATTCTGACGGATTCCAATGGAAAGGTGGTCAACCCGCATGATCTTCCGGCTGTCGATGAGCACCAGGATATTTCTTGCGGTGATTGTCACAAATTCCATTCAGAATTAGAGAAGAGTACCGCAGAAGCTCTCGCACCTGAAAAATGTGCTAGCTGCCACCACGCAGAGGTATATGAATGTCATACGTGCCATTCGTGATATCAGTGTAAGATTTACACAGGGTCGTTTAGGGCTATCGGCCCCAGCGACAATGACCTAACCTCTCCCTCCCTCTCGCTTCCCCCCGGCGCCCCGGTGCCGGGGGGAAGTGCGTTTGGAGAGGATTATCCGCGCTTTCTTCTGTATGTGCGTGATGCCGTGGATCCCTGCGTCTCTATCTTGCCTAATTCGATAGCTTGTGCCAGGTAGCGTCGTGCGGTTCGCGTACTGACACCTGCCGCCTCCGCAAGTTGTGCGGTCGTTATAGAGTCATGATGATTCAAGAGTTCGTCGAGGACCATATCCACACTTCTTGTGGCTGCGGAGACACTTTCTATTGTCTCTGGCTGAGATAGGGAGATTGCCACATGTGCCTCAAATACGTCTCCGTCGAAAAGCTCCGGGTTCGTACCCGTGTATTCTTGGGAGTACTTGTAGAGGTTGCGAGTGCCGCTGCCCATTTCTTCAGCCAATCCAATCTGCGTGAAGAAGTCTGCGATGAGCGGGTTTTTTGGCCTTGGGGAGAAATCCGCAAGAGTTATCTGGCCAACGTATATTGATTTGCTGGCGTTTTTGGTATGGATGCCCTCTTTGTCGATTGTAATCTGGGCCGGCATGGCGCTTAGGAATTCCTGGTGAATGAGTACGTTGGATATGAGCTCTCTCACTATGACATCACGGGCGCTTATCCGCGAATTCTCTTCAAGGAGAAATCTGTCCGGCATGTGCTTTCTACAAAATGCGCTGAGTTGGTCGTATGCTTCTATGAGATTAGTCCTGACCATGAGACGGTCATCGTAGCGGTCGGTATCCTGTATGCGGACAGTAGCATCTGTGATATAAGTGGGACATACCGACCGTATCACCTCATCTGTTCCAAGCAGCAGGGCTGCGGCGAGCGTGTAGCCGCTTGTACCATTCTCTCGGTCGTGAGCGTAGAGGCCTGCTGCTCTCAAAAGTTCTTCATCGTTGAGACGGCCCCATGGATGGTCGCGCTTGTTTGCAACAGCCATTCCTCGGGCTTTCTCTATCAGCTCTGGTCGTAGGTCATCCATGCTCATGTACGGGTAGACTTTTCGTTCTGTGTAATATCCTTTCTTTCGGATATACATGAGTGAGATTTGGTCATCGCTTTCGATTTTGGCGTCAACGTCGGCTATGCGGTCATACACTGTGTTTTTGTACCGATAGACCGATGGCCCCATGGGTACTCAAACTCGTAGGACTGTTTTACTGCCGTGGTCTATCTTTTCGAATTCCAGCGATGGTGCGATGTTGAAAAGGTTTTTGTTGTTCGCAACATTGATAATATTGCGTTCGATTTCTAGGACGGCGTTTTCTCTTACGCCGCTGACCGTCCCGTCGTTTTCGACCCCGAGATATATGCTACCGCCAATCCTGTTGGCGAATGAGCAGATTGTTTCAAACGTGTCGTTGTGAGGGGTGTCTCCGCATCTTTTGAACTCTATGCTTTGGCCCTCACCTTGTGCTATTTGTCTGTCGAGTTCGTCTGGCGACATGTTCTCTCCTGACATCTTCGGACATCTTCGGACATCTTCGGCCATCTTCGGACATATTGCAAGATGTTGTCCGAAGATGGCCGAAGTTCGGACAACTCACCGTGACTCCGCCGGGGGTAATGTCGTCTTTGGAGTGTGGTGCATCTCGAAGGCGATTTCGTCTCGTTCCGTTCCGTGTCATGTCCGCGCTAAAAAAGGCGACCCGTTCTCCGTTATGGTCGAGACGGATTGCTCTGAAACTCCGTAATTGCATTATATTTATGGTGACAGACACAGGACGGGGATAACGTCACCTTCGAGGCGTACCGCACTCTGAAGGTGACGTTATCCCCGTCCTGTGTCACCCTTCGTCCTGTGTCACCCTTGCCAGCGCCGAAGAGGACATTTCCGAGATGATTGCGAGCGCAAGCGGCGCCTGCGACGGCAACGAGGCCGCGCTCAAGATCAGGACGATGCATCTGCTGTACGAGAGCATCAAGAAGTCCGGAGGCACTGTGGTCACCGTCCCCTCGGCCCTTTCCGATGGTCTGGGCGCGTCAGCCGAGGACGTTGCGAAGGCCCTTGGCGAAAAGTAGGGCCGCTTCGTTGTCAAGGGGGTGCGCGTGCGGCAAGCCGTCGCGCGCTTCACAGCAGGGGGGTCTTTCCGTAAAAATCACCCGTTTCCATCTGCGACAACAAGAGAGACTTTTTTGTTGGGAATGCCCCAAACCCTTATGAAAGCTTACATCGATTGCTTTCTAATAATCCAATCGTCATTTTCCGTTTTTCTTTCTGCATAGCTTCCGCAAGGCATAGCGCACAAAGCACCAATAGAATGATCGAAATCAAAAACTTCTTTTAGCGACACCAGCTCGGCTTCACTTACGCCATGCTCTTTCCCGCATAAAAATTGCCACATCCCATCATCTTCATCATGCGATACATACAGAATCGGCGCTTCTTTCTCTGCTATATGGCAGCAAATAATAGAGGCTGTATTAGGTGCATCGCAAAAAGGAAATTCCACGACTAATGCCCTTTCCTGGTTTCACTTTATCAACTTGTTTAAAATATATTTTATCACTCGCATTTGATTTTTTTTGCGAGAACCTTTTTACCAACTCGTTCGGTGCGACAGTCCAATCCCCGTGCCCCTTCGATCATGGGTTCATCCCGTAGCGCATCTTCGGCCATGTTGCATGATATTGACCAAAGATGGCCGAAGAGTGGCGTGCCAAGTGCATAGACGTACATACGGCATCTCCCTGTGGACTACAGGCAAGGAGCAAGGTGCAGAGGGAGACATATCCGGTTGCCTTCAACCTTAATGTTTTTGGTATGCAGCACGCATTGCGTGTCAATTCGCGATGTGAACTTCGCTTTGAACTTGTCAAGGGAAGATGTGGCATGGCGTTTTGTCGATTTAACTTCGATGGGGCATACTTTTGCTTTCGGCGTCTTTTGGGCTATGAGAAAGCCGATCTCAGTGACGGAGAGTGACGGAGGACGGGGATAATGTCACTTTAGAGGCGCGCCGCACCCCGAAGGTGACGTTATCCCCGTCCTCTGTCACGAAACATTCGTGGCCGCACTGCGCGATGCGTGGAGGTTGCGAGGCGGACTGGATTGAGGGGTTTGGTGGCTGTCAAGCTTTCCGTGCGTTGGGCAGCTCGCCTCGGCACAACATAGTGCCGACATCAGACCCTCGGGTCGCCCTTCGCCAGATCCCGCAGCTCTTCTTCCCGGTGAACCTCGCATTTGAGGAAAAGGTTGCGACGGTGGGTTTTCACTGTTTCGCGGGCGATGACCAGCTCCGAGGCGATGTCGTCGATGCTCTTGCCCTCCAGCATCAGCTCAAGGATCTCCGTTTCGCGCGCCGTGAGTCCGAAACGCGCGGCCAAGGAGCGCGCGGCGTCTTCTTGACTGATCTCACCCTGAGCCTTCGACGAAGATACGGCGTTCCCGTCGTACAGGGAAATGGGGGCGAGATCGTAGTCGTTGGGCAAGATGAAAATGGTCGCAGCAATGATCAGGGCGGCGATAATGCTGAACCAGGCGGATAGGTCGGCGTCGGACACTCCCTGGGCCATAAGAGCAAGGCAGGCCTGGCCGCCAAAGAAGACAAGGACCCCGTGCACGCCGTATGCGAAACCGAACAGTCGAAGCGCCGAGGCTCCGTTGCGCCAACATTGATGAACGAGAACGGCGACGCTCAGTATTTTGACGAGTTCGTCGCATGCCGATCCGCACGTGTCGGAAATAAGATCCATCAATGGAAACTGAGTGGGCATCAGCAGAAACACGACGGCGGTGAAGGGGAGCAGGATGCGGCAGACGAACGAGAGGCGAAACCGGGATCCCCATATGGCCATGCCAAGGAGGACGATGCAGGCCATGGCTAACGAGCCGACGGCTGTGTAAGAGCCAGAGGCGAACATCGCGTTCCCGATCATGGGTTCGCGAAACGCGAGCGCGAAACCGAAAAGGGACAAGAGTGCGACTATGCGTGCAAAAAGATTCCTGTCGACCGATGCTTTGGGACTCGCTTCGAGGGGGCTAACGAATCGGCCGCTCAATTTCAACGAGAGGATTGCGATTGAAGGGGCAATGAATCCGCAGAGGATCAAGGCTTCAGTTCCTGCCGTGTAAAGCGGGGCGACAAGGGAGGGGGTCACCAGCGCAGAGAGAAGGTAGCATATGAGCGCTGCGAGTGGTTTGAGGAATGTGATCGATTCGAACCAGAGCATGGAGGTTGCACCGATCCCCAGTCCTCCGAGGCACGCGCCGCCGAACTGTAGCATGGAAGCGACGCTCGGCATGCGAATCGAGGCGATCATGAGCACGGCGCTTGCCGTCATGGCCGCCGCACTCGCTAGGTAGGCGGATCGTTTGTCCACGAGGGACGAAACGCGCGTTGCCATTGCGAAACAGCAGAAGAATCCCACTGTTCGGAACAGGATGAACACTTGATGGGAATTGCACGGCGTGTCGGGAAGATCTATAAGTTCCCCAATGAAGAAAATGTCGGCCCATCCATGGAACAACGCGTAGGCCGTCGTGAGCAACGCCATTGCGCGGCATGCCTCAAGGGGAATCCCCGCCTTTTGCGTCCCTGCTTCCATGTAGACCTCTCCCTTTGCGGCTCTCGCTTTTCGCAGCCATCGCCGTGTCACGCCCTCGTTTCCCGTCTGATTCGTCGGTGAATATTATAAAAGCCGGCAGGGCGGGGCATCAAATGCCGTCCTCCGACAAACCTGGATTGACGGTTTTGGCCTTTGATCGCGAACGGACAACATAATAGCTGGTCATAAGGCATAACTGCGCGCCGGTTAGAAAAGGGGTTAGAAGCGGTTAGAAAATCTACCCTTGAATTTAAGCGATTGCCGGTAGTGTTCATCGCTCGTCTTTTCCCTATCGTCGTATTCGACGAGGGGGGTGAGAAACCAATGGAGAACACGAAAGACATGGAGAGCGCGGTTGGGAGCATCAGGCGACGCATCTCATCCGAGCCTCGCTGCGAGAAAGCGCTCTATCGTATTTTGAAAGACTGCATCGAACCGATATCGTTCGACGATTTGGAGCAAAGGATTTGCTTGTACCCTGAGATGAGGGTGCGGCCTCAGGAGCCATCGACGCTCGTTTCGTGGTTGGTGGACGTCGGCGCGCTCGAGGCCGCCGAGTTTGGCGGCGACCCTGCTGCAATTGCGCTGACCGCCACCGAAGCGGGAAGGGCCGTGTGCGCCGCGCACGAGGATTCTGACGATGTGGGGCGCCTTATAGAGGAAGCCGGCCCTCTTGGGCGCGCCTATCGGCGCGTGCTCGAACTCTGCCGCGTCCCTCGGACGAAGAAGGCTTTGGAGGAGGCGCTTGTGGCAGAGGGACTCCTCGATACGAGAGCGCGGCAAGTGAGCTGCTTCCTTGACAAGCTTGAGAAGGCTGGCGGCCTGGTATGGGACGGGGGTTGGACGACCACGCAGCGCGGCTTCGCGTATCTCGGCTAGCCAGTTCGGTTTCACAAGGCAATCGACGACAATGAAAAGAGGAGGATCGATGGGCAAAGCTCAAATCACCCGCAGGTCGTTCATCGGCGCGACCGCCATAGCGGGTTTGGCCGCCGCCGTGGCGGCAGACGCGGAACTGACGGGTCTTGTATCCAAACCCAAAGAGGCGTTTGCGGCCGAGGAATCCGAAACGAGGATTGTGAAAACCCTTTGCGCCGGCTGCGTGGGCCGCTGCGGCGTGCTCGCTCACGTGCAGAACGGCCGTGTGGTGAAGCTTGAAGGCGACCCGGATCACGTGTACTCGAAAGGCAACATCTGCGCCAAGGGGCTCTCGTTCATCCAGGCGCTCTACAACCCCAATCGCATCAAGTACCCCTTGAAGCGCGTGGGGGAGTGCGGCTCGAACCAATGGGAGCGCATCAGCTGGGAGCAGGCGATAGACGAGATAACCGACCAGCTTCTTGAAATAGAGGAAAAATACGGCGCCGAAGCCATCCAGGTGGGATACACCGGCGGCGGCTCCACCTATTACGACGGCTATGCGAGCCGGTGGTGCCATGTCATGGGGTGCCACAAGTACGAGCCGGGCGGCTTGCAGTGCCTGCAACCGCGCCAGACCATGTCGAGGCTCATGTGGGGTCAGAACAACAACGACTTCGTGAGCTACGAAGGTCTTAACGCTGAGTTCATCTGCGGCGATCAGACCAAGTGCATGGTGCTGTGGGGGTCGAACCCCTCAAGCTCGTGCGTGGCGAGCGCCGGGCGCCCCGCCGCGCAGATTCGGGCTTGGGGCGCGAAGACGGTGGTGGTCGATCCGCGCATGACCGCCGATGCCGCGAAGGCCGACGTCTGGCTACCGGTGCGTCCTGGCTCCGACGTGGCGCTGCTCATGTGCTGGATCAACTACATCATGGACAATCGTTTGTACAACGAGGAGTCGGTGCTGCGTTGGACCAACATGCCCTATCTGATCAACCTTGAAACAGGGTTCACCCTCAAACCTGAAGAGGCGGGATTCGAACCCGAAGAGCTTGCCTACGTGGTATGGGACGCTAACACCAACGCCGCAAGGAAGATGTCCTACCCCTACGATGAAAGCTTGGCGCCTGCTTTGGAGGGCGGCCCCTACGTGGTGAACGGCATCGAGTGTAAGCCGGCGTTCCAGCTCATCCACGAACGCTGCAGCGAGTGGACCGTCGAGAAAGCCGCCGAAACCTGCTGGCTCGAACCCGGCATGATAGAGGAGGCCATCCGGCTGTACGCCGAGAACACGCCGGGATTCATGTCCATGGGCATGACCGGCGACCACGCCGTGAACTCGCCTCAGGTGGGCATTTGCCAGCTTATCTTGGAGGCCATGCTGGGCAATTACTCGAAGCCCGGCACCATGATGCAGATGTTCTCCGCCGACGGCCCTTACTGGCCCGAACCTGGCACTCTGCAGCATTTCATGAGCGAAGAGCAATACAAGAAGCGTTTCGGCTGCATCGAGTACAAGGCCGGCTGCAGGCGCGAATGGACGCACAACTCGCTCATGCTCGACGGCATCATGACCGGCGAGCCTTATCGGGTGCGTGCTGTCATCGAGCGGTCGTGCAATAAGATGATCAACATGCCCAACGCCGCCAAATGGGCCGAGGCCTACGAATCCATGGACCTCAACGTGCATCACTTCATGTACCCCACGTCGTTCTCCATGTTCTGCGACTATCTGCTGCCCACCACCGAGTGGCTTGAGAATCACTGGGGTGCTGGCCTGGAGAACAAGTTCTACGTGCGTCAGCCTACCACGCACTTGTGGGAGGCGGTGGAGGATCCCATGCTCTTTTCCCTGCTGGCCAAAGCCATGGCTGACAAGGGGCATCAGCGCTTCATCGATTCTTTCGATCCGGAGAAGTGCAAGCCCACGCCCGAGAACCTTCCCGAGGGCTTCCTGATCGACCCGGGCGAGGCAACCCAGATTCCATGGGAGGCTACCATGGAGGATATGCTCACCGCCAATTTCCGCTCTCAAGACCCCGATGCTATGAGTTGGGACGAGTTGTGCGATTACGTGCAGGAGCACGGTTATTACCAGGAAACCTCCGACGAGGACTATCAGCAGTTCTACGTGTATGCGCAAATCGACGAGGAAACGGGCAAGCCCCAGGGCTTCAGCACCCCTTCCAAGAAGCTCGAATGCTACGGCGAGCAGATCATCACGCTCGGTCGCACCGGCGCTCCCTGGGCGTTCTACGAGCTGGAGCCCGCCAGCTATGAGTACGATCCGCTGCCGTACTACCGCGAGCCCAACGAAAGCCCGCTTGACGAGGAGCTGGCGGCGGAGTACCCGCTCGTCATCACCGGCGGCCATGTGAGCATGTACACGCACGGCACGCTGCGCAACGTTCCGTGGATTCGCGAGCGGTTCCCCGTGCCTGAAGTGTGGGTGAACCCCGTGGACGCTGAGAAGTACGGCATCGAGCACAAGGGTTGGGTGTGGATCGAGAGCAAGCGCGGAAAGACGCAGGCGCGCGCCAACATCACCAAGCGCATCGCTCCCGGCGTCACTTGGATGGAGCGCTTCTGGTATCCCGAGACCGTGGGCACTTCCACCAAGGGCTACACCGAGTCCAACATCAACATGCTCACGGATGACCAAGGACCCTTCGCCGACTTCATAGGTTCGGTCACCTACCGCGGCTTCCAGGTGAAGATCACCCCCGCCGACAGCGCGCCCGAGGGCATATGGACCGAGCCCGAGCAGTTCGAGGCGTGGCTGCCCAACTTCGACGAGGTGGAAGTGACCGACGACAAAGACCAGTTCAAGGGGGTATATTAAATGAGCAAGATGACCATGGTCATCGATCTGGACCGCTGCATCGGTTGCTATGCGTGCGAGATCGCCTGCAAACAGGAAAACGACGTGAGCCTGGGTTCGTATTGGAACAAGGTGCAAACCATGGGGCCCTACGGCGACTTCCCCCATGTGGAGATGTACTTTCTGCCCACCATGTGCCAGCACTGCGAGAATCCCACGTGCGTGAGCGTGTGCCCCACGGGCGCCACCCACCAGCGCGAGGAGGACGGCATCGTGCTGGTTGACCGCGACAAGTGCATCGGCTGCCAGTACTGCGCGATGGCCTGCCCCTACGGCGCGCGCACGTTCAACAAGAAGCAGAAGGTGGTGGAGAAGTGCACGCTGTGCGCGCATCTGCAATCCGTGGGCGACAAGCCGGCGTGCGTGAAGTGCTGCTCGGGCGCGGCGCGCCTGTTCGGCGACGCGGAGGATCCCGAAAGCGACGTGTCGAAGGCGCTGGCCGAGGCCGGCTCCGACGCCGTCCACTCCATGCCCGACGTGGGCAACGGGCCTTCTATCCGTTACATCCTGCACTCGAGCATCGCAACATGGAAGGAGCTGATCTAGCATGGAAATCCAGTGGTCGCTCGTGATATTCGCGGCGTTCATCTGCTGGGGCGCCGGCACCTACGTGGCCGCGGTGGCGTTTCGCGGGCTGCTTGGGGCGTCTGAGCGCATCATGCGGCCGGCGTTCGTGCTGTCGGCTGTCGCGGTGGTCGTGGGCGCGGTGGCGTCCATGACCCATCTGGGGCACCTCGACCGCATCTTCGGCGTGCTGTCGAATCCCGCCTCCGGCATCTTCGTCGAGGGCCTCTCGTCGGCGGTGCTCGTGGTGGTTGCTGCGGCGTACTTGGTGGCGGCGGGGCGCAAGGCGTCGTCCGGGGTGCTGCGCGCGCTTGCCGTGGTCGGCGTGGTCCCGGCGCTTGTGGTTGTGTTCGCGGTGGGGTCGAGCTATCTCATGGTGGCGCGCCCTGCTTGGGACGTTCCTGCGTTGCCGATAGCGTCCGTGACAGCGGCGCTGTCCATGGGGGCCGTGACCGTGCTCGCCATCGATGCGTTCACGGCGCGTGGTGCGCGGGATGCCGCCGGAGAGGAGAGGGCCGCTTCCCGCATGGGCGTTGCGACCCTTGCGCTCATCGGTATCCAGGCTGTTGCGGTGGCCGCCTACGCGGCGTCGGTGGCCACCGCCCCTTACCAGGAGGCTTCTCGCTCGGCCGCGCGGATGCTTGCGGGCGATATGGCGCCGCTGTTCTGGCTGGCCGTGGTGGTGCTTGGCGTGGCGGTGCCGTTCGCGGCCACGCTCGCGCAGCGGCGCGGCTTGGCCCTTGCGGCTTCGGGCGAGGCGGTTGCCCGGTCGCGTGCGGCCGTGACGCTCGGCGTGGCCGCCTTGTGCATGGTGGTCGCGGTCATTGCGTTCCGCGTCATCATGTTCTCGCTGGGAAGCAGCATCATCGATTTCGAGTTCACCCTGTAGCGCGTTAGGCCTTCGCGTTTTGTTGGATGGGAATGATCATGGGCATATGTGCCGAGTACCTTGAGATGGCGGAGAACCGCATCGCGTTGTACGGCTTTCTTGCGCGGGTGTACCGCAGAGAGGTGGATGCGGAGCTGCTCGACGCCATGAGGCGGATAGATTTTGGAACGGAGGAGGGCGACGCGCGCTATGCGGAGGGGACGGCCCGGCTGCAGGCTTATCTGGCCGGGACCTCCTTCTCGATGCGCACGGATCTTGCCGTGGACTACGCCAAGGTGTTCCTGGCGGCGGGCATTCCCCAGGGAGGGGCGGCGTTTCCTTACGAGAGCGTGTACACAAGCCCCGACGGCCTGGTCATGCAGGAGGCGCGCGATGAGGTGGTGCGTCTCTACCGTGCGAAGGGGCTGGGCGTGGAAGGCGCGGTGGAGCCTGAGGACCATATCGCCTTCGAGTTCGAGTTCCTGGTCCGGTTGTGCTGCGAAGGCCGGGAGGCCGCGCAAGCGGGTGATGCGAAGGCGCTTGAGGCGAGCATCGAGGAGCAGCGCGCGTTTCTTGCGACCCATGTCCTGAACTGGGTGCCGCGGTTTTGCGAGGACGTCGTCCGTTATGCGAACACGGAGTTTTACCGGGCTATCGCCCTTATGACGGCGGGTTTTGCGGCCATGGACGCCGAGGTGCTCGACCAGATGGGGGCCGGGCGATGATCTCGCAGATCTCACGCAGGTCGTTTTGCGTGGCGGCCGGCGTGTCGGCGACGTTGGTCGCGCTTGGCGGCGCAGGGGCGCTCACGGCGCAGGGCGCGATGCTGCGCCCTCCCGGAGGCCAGGACGAGCGGGCGTTCGTTGCCGGGTGCACCCACTGTGGGCGCTGTGTGAGCGCATGCCATGCGCGGGCTATCGGAGCGGCTTCGCTTGCGGACGGATTGCTGGAGGCGCGCACGCCGGTGATGCGCTACAACCTGGGCTTCTGCGACTTTTGCGGCGATTGCGCGCGCGTATGCCCCACCGGGGCCCTGCGTCCTTTCGACGTGGAGGCGGCTTCGGCGGGCGACGTGGACGCCTGCTGCATCGGCAAGGCCCGCCTGAGCCGCGAGATCTGCCTCGCCTGGACGTCGAGCAGCTGCAACCTGTGCTACGAAGAGTGCCCCTACGAGGCGATCTCGCTGGATGGCGACGGGCATCCCGTTGTCGACGAGGCGCGGTGCAACGGATGCGGCGTATGCGAGTACGTGTGCCCTGTGCTCTCGCTGCGCAGCTACATCGGCGGCACCGCCCGAGCCATCGCGGTGGTGCCCGTTTCTCCGGGCGAAGAGGAGGTGGGTCGATGAGCGCTGAAGGGTTCACTGAGCTTGGGACGATACAGCTCAGGAAAACCGAGCAGCCCGCCAAGGGGCTCGAAAGGTTCGATGAAGGGTCCGATGGATTCAGGGGGTTTGCCGGAGGATCTGAGGAGTTCGATAGGGAACCCGAGAGGTCTTCGGCGGGAAGCTCGGAAGAGTCCATTGAAGAACTCGAAGGGTTCGATGCGGAATCCGGAGAATCTGACGAGAGGCCCGATGGGCCTTCCGAGGAGCGTTCCGCATCGCTTCGGCCTCGCCGCATGCATACGCGCGCGATGCGTGCGGCAACCGCGTTTGCGGTGGTGGCGGTCTACGGCATCGGCATAGCGCTGAACACGGGGCTGGGGTCGCTTTCGGCTTGGGGCGTGGGAGGCATCGCGGCGGTGTGCCCCCTCGGCGCGTTGGAGACGATGATAGCGGGGCGCGTCGTGTTGCCGCTGCCCTTGGTGGCAATCGCGTTGGCCGCATTGGCGGCCGTGCTGCTCGGGCGCGCGTTCTGCTCGTGGGTCTGCCCCGTTCCATGGGCGCGCGAGCTGGTTTTCAACCGGCAGGAGCGCGATGCCTTCGCCGCTGACCGCAAGAAGGGCCGGGTTCCTGCGAAGCGCGGGCGATCGAGGTTCGGCGGGAACGGAGCGCCGGCCCTTGGCGTCCTCGGCGTCACGTTGGCGACCACGCTCGTGTTTGGATTCCCGGTGTTTTGCCTGGTGTGTCCTATAGGGCTTGTGTTCGCCACGGTGTTTGCACTCATCCGGCTGGTGGCGTTCAACGAGCTGGTGATCGATGTCATCGTGTTTCCGGCGCTCATCGTGCTCGAGCTTGCGGTGCTGCGAAAATGGTGTGCCACGTTGTGTCCGGTAGGGGCGCTGCTGGGCCTGTTCGCGCGTTTCAACCGCACGTTTGCGCCGACGGTCGATAAGGGGAAGTGCTTGGCGGTTTCAGAGGGTTCCTCGTGCGACGCCTGTCATGCGGCGTGCAACTCCGACATCGACCTTGTGCGCGATGCGGGCACGGGGGCGCTGCACGACTGCACGAAGTGTCGCGAATGCGCCGATCATTGCCCTGTCTCTGCTATCTCTTTTCCGTGGCGCGCGAGTGAAAAATAGAGAAACAGCCCTCTGACCGGGCGCGTCGGGGCCTCCGCTCAGCGGAAGGACCCCGAGGCGCCTGCGGAGCCTCGGGGGGGGGCGGGCCGGTCCATGCTGACGGCCATCCTCCCCTCGTTCGCCGGCCCGTTTCTGTTCGGTGGCCTTTCCTCGTCCGACAGCTCGCCCGTCCGAGCGCTTTCCGATCGCCCGACGGTCCTCCTTCGGTGCCCCTCTCCCCGCCGGCACCCTTCCTCCGTTCGTCGCCTCGGCCCCTTCTGGCGCCCTTCTCCTTCCTTGCGGGCGTTGGGGAAAAGTCAGCGGCAGTCCAATAGAAAGAAGGTATTGAGAACCGTTTAGAGATGTTTAGAACCGTTTAGAGATGTTTAGAACTATTTAGAACACTTTAGAGGTATTGAAAAGTAGCAAATATATCGTGGTGAGCGACATTGAGGAGCGCGCGCATGCGGACCCAGGAAAACCCCTTTACTCCGAGTTTTGGTGAGCGACCTCTCCACTTCGCCGGAAGACGAAAAATCATTGAGGCCATGGCTCGTGCATTTGAGGGCGAACGCCGTCGTCCCGACCTGACCACCATTTTGTCAGGTGCTCGCGGAACGGGGAAAACGGCGCTTCTGTCGCTCATTGCGAACGAAGCCGAGCGGCGCGGTTGGGTGACGGTTGCCACAACGGCGATGCCCGGCATGCTTGAAGATGTTGAACTGGGAATCAGGCGAAAGGCGGCTCATCTTATAGACGCTTCTCCTTCTTCCGCGCGTGTTTCCGGCATCGGCATACCCCAGATGGTGGACGTTGAGTTCGAGCGTATCCCGGGGCCGGAGACTTCGTGGCGTTACAGGATGAGCGATTTGCTGGAGGAACTGGGATCGCTTGGGACGGGCGTGCTGATAACCGTCGATGAAGTGGATCCCCAACTTGACGAGATGATCAAACTGGCCGCAACCTATCAGCATTTCGTGCGGGAGGAGCGCAAAGTTGCCCTCGTCATGGCCGGTTTGC
Source organism: Rubneribacter sp. (assembly GCF_965361815.1). Lineage (NCBI taxonomy): Bacteria > Bacillati > Actinomycetota > Coriobacteriia > Eggerthellales > Eggerthellaceae > Rubneribacter > Rubneribacter sp. Next base: position 3,172 of record NZ_CBDTNW010000108.1, on the reverse strand, counting down.
CGGGAAGCGTCTCGCGTCTTTTGGGCGACAAGACCGTGTCGTTTTTGCGGCGGGCCCAAACGGCTCCTCTGGGGCGAATTCCCGATTCGGAGATTGCGGATGCGTTGCGCAAAACGTTGCGCGAGGGAGGCAAGGATGCTTCCGCCGATGCCTTGCTGCACGCCGCAAGGTCCATCGGCGGTTTTCCGTTTATGATGCAGCTTGTGGGGTATCTTGCATGGGAAGCGCGTCCTGAAAGCTCCGAATTGACCGTCGATGATTTCGACTATGGCATTGCTCTTGCGCGGGAAGAAATGCGGGAAAGGGTGTTCGAGGCGACCTATCGTGACCTTTCGCGTGGCGATGCGGCGTTTCTTGAAGCTATGCTCGAAGATGGGCATGAGAGCTCCGTTTCGGATGTGGCACGGCGGCTTGGCTGGTCGGCGTCTCAGGCGTCGCAGTATCGTCGTCGCCTCATGGACGCGGGGGTTGTTGGGTCGCGCGGGCTTGGCGTGGTCGCTTTCGAGCTGCCGTTTTTCCGCGAGTTTCTTGTCGAGCGGATCGGGGGCGGTGAGGTTTGAGCGTCGTATGCTCGCGTCCTTCTGCCGGGCTGTTTCCCCGCCTGCAACCGGTTGCTTTCGGGGATAATAAAAGGCCTGATTCTCGAGAGGAAGGAGCGGGCATGGACGCGATGGCGTGGGCTTACGAGGCTGCGCGCAAGTTGGCGGACGGATTTGGGGAGCGTCTGCGGTTCGTCGGCCTCCAAGGGTCCCGCGCACGCGGGGAGGAGCGCGAGGACAGCGACATCGACCTCGTCGTGCTCATCAACGGCCTGACGGAAGCGGATCTGCGGCTCTACAAGGCGATCATCCAAAGCATGCCGCACGCGGAATTGGCCTGCGGCTTTGTCGGGTCGGGGGACGTGTTGGCAAGGTGGCCCCGCCACGAGCTGTTCCAGTTCGTGCACGACACGGTTCCCGTTTGCGGACAGATGGGCTTCTCGCCGACGGATTTCTCGCGGGACGACGCGCGCGAGGCCGCGAGGGTAGGCGCGTCCGGCATCTATCACGCCGTATGCCACGCCGCCGTGTTCGACGGAGAGACGGAGGCGGGAATCCTGCGGCAGCTCGCGAAAGACTCGTCCTTCGTTCTCCGGGCGCTTCATTTTGCGCGGACGGGGAGCTACCTGGCCAAGAAGTCAAAGCTCGCCGAGGTCCTTTCTGGCGAAGACGCCGAGGTCCTTGCCTGGTCGATGCGGGCAAAGTCCGCAGCCGAGCTTGCGCCGGAGGAGGTCCGCGCGCTTTCGGCCCTTCTACTGCGCTGGTCGGGCGACATCGTTTCCGGCAGAGCGCTTGGGCTTCGCGCCTTTGGCGGCAACTAGGGGCGCACCGGGCGATCTCTTCGGGTTGTTGAAGGGAGCCTCATGATGCACGGTCCGGCTCCTTCGATCTGCAGTGAGGACGCGCCGTTCTGAGGCTGAGCGCTCATTTTGCCGCAGCGCCCGACCCCACGTGCTTTTCTCTCGTTCCCGTCTTCGGGGGGGGGGTCTATAGTGCCGTCGCTCTCCGCTGAGCTGCCGCTGGCCTTCCCCTGGCGGCCGCAAGGGAAGATGGAGGGCGCCGGATGGGGTTCCGAATGGCGAGAAATTACCGAAATCGGAAGGTTCTCGAGATCCTATTCTGTCATGATGGAGAGAAATGCCTGGTCGGTGATTCTGAAATGCGTCAGGAGGTCCATTTGGGCGCTCCTGTTTTCCGACTTCGGTGATTTCTCGCCAGCGGAGAGTCACCCTCTCTGCCGAACCGTCGCCAGCGTGGGTTGGGCTGGCTTATCGCGCCCGACCAGAAAGGGTTCGACCCGAGATCGGCAGATGTGGACTCTCGCCAACGGCGGTTTGGCAGAGAGCGCCGCACGGGTAATCGGGCGAAAGCGATCTGCATTGCGAAGGAGCAAGGCAGAGGCGATGGCTGGCAAGGAGCGCCCATACGGTTCGCAGTTCGGGTGATGTTTTCCGCAGCCTCTCGTCAGCGAACGGCAATCAGCTCGCCGGTGTCGGAGTCCATCACGTAGCCGCCCACGCGCACATGCGGGGGCATGACGGGGTGGTTGCGCACCATGTCGACGCTTCTGCGCACGGCCTCCTCGGTGTCGCCGAAGCCGGCGAGCCAACGGTCGAAGTCGATGCCGCAGTGCCGCGCCAGCTCTACGCGCTCGGCCGACACGCCGAGACGCTCCATGTCGGCCACCATCTTTGCGCCGCTCATGTGCTGCGCGCCGCAGTTCGTGTGGGCCACTATCATGATGTCCTCCACGCCCAGCTCGCACACCGCTATCAGCAAAGAGCGCATCACGCTGCCGAACGGGTGCGCCACCTCGGCGCCGGCCACCTTGATGATTTTCGCGTCGCCGTTTTTCAGCCCGAGGGCCGCCATCAAAAGCGCGGTCAGGCGTGTGTCCATGCACGACACGATGGCGAGCTTCTTGTCGGGATACTTGTCGGTGGCGTAGCGTTCGTAGTCGCGCCGCTCCACGAACGCGCGGTTGTGCGCGAGGATGCCGTCGATGGTGGGGGAGGCGGGCGTCTGGTCGCCGGGTCGATGCTTCACGGGAGCCTTCTTTCGGAGGGAGGGGGCGTTGGGACGTTTGCATGCGAAACGGCCGCCCGAAGGCGGCCGTTTCGCAGAACGGAAAGGAGTGGCGATCTTAGAAGGCGCGGAACTTGTCCTTCGTGCAGAAGCAGATGGGGCAGCGCTCGAAGTCCTCGCCCTTGTGGATGTAGCCGCAGATGGGGCACAGGTAGAACGTGTCGTCGTCAGCGGCGTCGATGTCGTTGTAGGCGGCCAGATAGCGCTCGGCGTGCACGGACTCGGCCAGCTTGGCGCGGGTGAACACCTGCACGGCCTTATTGTTGCCCTCCTCCTGGGCCTTCTTGATGAACGCCGGATACATGTCGGAGGTCTCGAAGATCTCGCCGTTGGCGCCGGTGATGAGGTTCAGGTCGGTCTGCGCGCCCTCGGCCTCAGGGGCGGCCGGCTTCTCGTAGCCGGGCTCCATCTCGGAAACCAGCGCGTACTCCAGCCCGATGTGGATCTGCTCGGCGGCGGAAGTGGCCTCGAACAGGCGGGCGATCTGGTCGTAGCCCTGCTCCTTGGCGGCCTTGGCGAACGCGGCGTACTTCGCGGACGCGCCCGTC